>JABXKD010000051.1 GCA_013375475.1 Promethearchaeota archaeon | reverse complement strand
ATATGTCCGATTTCGATTAATGCTTCAGAAACTAAAGCGCTTGAAAAAAGGAAAATAGTTCCTCCAATTAAAATTAAAATTGGTACAACTAGTAATTTTCCTTTAACAACCATTTGATTCATCTTAATTTATTGAGACTTAATTAATAGGTGTGAGTTATGTATAAATAAGAATATATTCATATAGGTTTGATAATTCGTGAAATTTCGGTTTCACGAAGATTTTATGCATTTATAAATTAGCAAGACTTAATTTAATTTGATGGAAATGAAAAAAGTTGGAATATTAGGCGGAATGTCATATGAATCGACAATAAAATATTATGATTTGCTTCTTCAGAAGTATTACGATAGATACCAAGACTATCATTATCCAGAAGTGTTAATTTATAGTCTTGATTTTCAAGAAGTAATTGATTATGAATTGGGTGACGATGAAGGTATTTATGTGGATTATTTAATGAAAGGGATTAACTCTTTAAAAATGGGGGGATCAGAATTCATTATTATGGCGGCAAATTCGCCTCATGCAGTTTATAATAAATTGGTTCAAAAATCAGAAGTCCCAATACTGAGTATTGTAGAAGCTACAGCAACGGAAGCGAAACGCAAGAATTTGAGTAAACTTTTATTATTGGGAATCAAATATACGATGCAATCTTCATTCTATAAAGACTATTTTGCGAAATTAGATATGAAGGTTATAACTCCTTTAGAATCAGAACAAGATAAAATAAACCAAATTATTTTTGATGAGTTAGTAATCGGTAAGTTTACGAAAAAGAGCAAAGAAACGCTCTTAAAAATAATAAACAACTACGTTGTAGATGGGGTTATTCTTGGATGCACCGAATTGCCTTTAATACTCCAACAAAATGATATTGATGTAATTTTGCTCGATACAGTTGAAATTCATGTAGATGCCGCCTTAAAATATTGCCTAGAAAAGAGAGGATCGCTGTAATTATCATACTTTCCGAAGTTTTTTTTGTAAATTTCCAACTGTTTGAAAGCTTTTTTAATTCCCAACTGCTATTTAATAATTAAGATAATAATGAATAATTGGTAATTTCTATAGTGCGCTTTAAGCTAACGAGGATTAAAGTAAAGGATTTAGCTCCAATTATTTTAGTCATGTTATTACTATTCGTGTCAATTGCCTGCGCCAATATGCTAATTCCAAGTTATGGCGTTATTCAATTTGAGTTTGGTATTCCTGAGGCGCTCATAGCAATTCCAGATTCGTTTTTTTTGTTGACGAGTGCCACCTTTGCTTTAATTTGGGGATATTATACCGATAGAATTGATAGAACCAAAGTAATAATCGCAGGTGCGTTTTCTTGGACTCTCGGTATGATGTTGACGGGTTTTTCAACATCATTCGTAGTAATACTGATTTCGAGAATGATAAGCGGAATCGGATTGGGATGTGTAATACCAGTTGGCTATTCCATTATCTCCGATGCGATTCCTCCTGATGAAAGATCCGGCTGGTTCGGCACGCTCGCGATTTTGAGCTCAATTTCTAACGGTAGTGGTCAAGCCTTGTCTTCCTTCATAGGACCGATATTGGGTTGGAGATTTCCATTCTTTTTGTTATCGGGAATTAGTATAGTGATAGTATGTGTCTTATTTTTTGTCAAAATCCCTCAACGGGGAGCCAGTGAGAACGAGTTATTAGATCTCGTCGAATTGAATTTAGAATATAGTTATAAAATATCAAAAAAAGATTTAGGTAATATACTAAAAAAGAAGACAAACAAATATTTAATCATCCAGGGCTTTTTCGCGATAATCCCAGGAACGCTTTTCGTTTACTTTATGACTTCTATGCTCTCAACTCATTATTTCTATATACTACCAATTGATATAAAACTTCAAACCGCCGCGATATTTGCTGGTCTTTTAGGAGTTGGTTATTTGTTAGGAAATGCAATTATGTCATATATAGGCGATATTTTATTTCGAAAAAACAAAAAAAATCGAACTCGATTAGCAACAGCTTGTATGCTCCTCAGTATTCCATTTGTACTTTTAATGTTATTTTCTATACAACCTATTAGCAACGAAGTGGTAACTAATCTAAATTATCCAACTCCAATACCTCCCGGAGAGATGGCAGAATATGTAATTTTAACGATTATAGAGATTTTTAAAGTTTCTCCAAATTATATTTATTATTTCGTATTTGGATTTATAGGAGCAGTGTTTAGTACAGGTTGGGTGTCAAACAAGAATGCAGTTATGGTGGATGTTAATCTTCCTGAGCACAAAGGAACTTCTACTTCCTTTTTTAGTCTAGCAGAGCAAGTGGGAAAAGGAATTACGCTATTGATATCCTTTTCTTTGATCTCATTTTTTGGAAGTGTGTTTAATATGATGCTCTTTTCGGTATTTCTTTGGGTACCTTCCGCTTTACTATGGTTCCTCGCTGGTAGATCTGTTGAAGCCGACATGGAATATAAATCTACGATTCTTTCGGAAAGAAAGCAGATAAATTTGTTGGATTTTATCTTTGAATTAGAAATTCAAATGGATAGAGCTACTCAAAAAGTCCAAGATTCAAAGTACTACATCTTATCAGATACGTTGAAATTTAATAAATTGCTAGAAGAAGCTATTGCAATTTTAAGTTATTGTGAAAAGGAAGGAGAATTTAGGAGCATTACCAAAATAGAGAAAAGAGCACACAAACTTAATGTTAAGGCAAACTCAATCAAAAATATGGCTAATCAAATTTTTAAGATTCTTGAGTTAGAGGATTTAACCGCTAAAGAAATAGACATGTTTAACGAAGATTTAAGACAGATTAGGTTAAAAATTGCGGAAGGAGAAAGAAGTACTTTTGGAGATCTTCAAATCCTTTATGAAGATGCTTATTTGAAAATAATAGAAGCTCGGCTACTAAGAAAAAACGATTTAATTAAGAGCAGGGGTAAAATTTTAGACTCAATCAAAATCTACGAGAGAGTAAAAAACCTATTAAATGAGCGATTAGATGTCATTTTAGACAATTCAGAGCTACGTGACGAGGATAAGTTTGTATACGATAAAGAACAAGAACTATTAGAAAAATGTTCCAAAGCCTTAACAGCGACAAATAATTTGAAAGAGGAATTCGAAGGGATATTCGAAAAATTAGAAGAAAAAGGGATTACTGAAAAGGATTTAATAAAAATATCTGAGTTAACGCTTGAGTATAATATTAACCTCTTTAAAGTAATTGTGGAAACTTTTGGTCAGGATAAGAAGACTAAAGACACAATTTTGGAAGTATTGGACGAAATTGATGCTATTTTTAACGATTATGATAATTTGAAGGAATTAGAATTGAAAGTGTTCTAAAATTATTAATATTTAATTCATTAGTTGTTTAAAAATTCTGATTTTAAAATCTCTTTATAATCATCTCTTTCGTTATTTACTAACTCCTTGGTGCTTTTTCCTTTATGATTGTAGTTATCGGGACTATCATTATTTGAGAATAAATTTACAAGTAAAATTAAACAATTTTTGAGTTCTAAATCGTTTGTTCTTCCCGAATTAAAGTCATTCATAATTTTAATAAGGAGATTGCTTAACCAAACCTTGCGACATTGAGATATGTCGATCTCCTCATCCTTAGATTTTCTATTGTAAAAATCT
The DNA here is from genome assembly GCA_013375475.1 of Promethearchaeota archaeon. Lineage (GTDB taxonomy): Archaea > Asgardarchaeota > Lokiarchaeia > Sigyniarchaeales > SOKP01 > SOKP01. Next base: position 22,832 of record JABXKD010000051.1, on the reverse strand, counting down.
AAGATATTTGCTACGCAATCCATTTTAAATTTATTCCTATACCCTTGTGAGAGTTCAAGAATTACATAAATTTGCGCTCTTGAAAATCTCTTAATCTTCAATATTTTATTTACTGATACATGATAATTCGAGTATAAAAATATTCTTGACTAAATGTCGCAAGAGAAAAAAGAAGATAACCCAATATTACTCGAAGAGCTCTAAATTTGGATATTTTTTTTATATGCCTACTTCGACTCGTTCTATAAAATTATCAATAGCCTGTTCAAGATCAATTAAATCCTCGACTTCTTTTATATCAGAACTCGCAATTCTATTTAGAAATTCCTTTAAAAGCTTTTCTTTCTCTTTATCTTGAGGAAAGATTAAACTACTTTTGTAATGCTCGTAATCTAATATATTAGTAAACACCAAGAAAAGTATCTCAATATGACTGTAGTCTATCATACTAAGAAGTTTCTCTTTCGTGATCAGAGTTTTAGTCTGGTCTTTGTAAAATCCGGAAAGATCGTTGTAATAATTTGTTATACGAGCAATATTATCTAGCTGTGCTTGTAACGCAGCTTGACTTATAGGACTATCGTCGCTATACATAATCTCAAAATAGGCGCTGATGAAATCTTTTAATTTTTGGAGTTTTTGCTGAAATACGCGTGTTTTAACGATTCTCGTAAACATCGGGCTCTCTTTATCTTTATAAAACCTCAGTTCAAACTTAACAATAGCTAAGATATCGAGAAATAATTCCTTAATATCAATAATCTCTTTTTCCATTTTAATAGAAGTTAATCGTAAGTGAATTTTTATTTCTAATTACTAATATACCTTTGATAATATAAAAATATCCTATCTAAAGAATTCTAATTTACCAATTAATATAATTTTTAAGGTTAGTCATTCCATCTAAAGTTAAGAATGTATAAGCTTACACTATTACTCTTAGTTAATAAGTCAATGGAAAATATCTTGGCTCTGGAATCTGTTTTTTAGATTGCGATGGCTTTCCGCTTATTTTTTTTTTTATCAGCTTTCTGAAGAGTATTGCTTTCACATGAATCTTCAGAATTCTAATAGGTGTATATATCATAAACTTTAGATCATTGGATGGATTTCGTCTTAGTTTGATAAATCTTCGGTAAAATTTCTCAGCATTCATTCTTTTTTTAGGTTTTTCAAATGAAATGAATCTATCAACGATTTTATCTATCAATACTGAATCTTCATAGCAATAATAATTTGAAGCTTTTAACGACCATTTGATAGCTTCTAGTTGGTATTTTATTGAATTCAATTCTTTAATTGGTCCAATGAGTAGCGCAAAAAAAGAAATAAAGAGATTCATGACACTACTTCTAATCATCTCACGAATAGAAATTTTAATTTTTTTCCTGAGGTCATTTCTGAGATCATCACCGTATAAAATAGTACTGTTTTGAATAACATTACCTAAAACAATATTTCGAGGCGCAAATAATGCTGAAAACACGCGGTTTACCCGAAAAATCTTATAAAAAATCGCCTGTTCCCAATATTTTTGCTTAGTTAGAAAATGACTCATAAACATTCCCGTTGATTGCTGAATGACACTAAGTACTTCGCTGGTTAGCTTAGCTGTTGGTTCTTTAAAACTGTGCTTAATTTCTAGTGCCAGAAAATACCTTTCGATTTCTTTAATATGATGGCTTGAGACTCGATTTTTAAAAATGAAGAGCAGATCGCAATCAGACACAATAGTGCTTTCTGATTCTTCTTGTTGGCTTCCAAATAAAAGAAGAGATATGATTTTATTAATGCCAATTTCTTTATTGATTAAAACTACGATGTCTTTAATGTAATTACGTGATTGTTCATTTAAACCTTTTAGATTACTAGAGATATAATGCTTTATTTTATCATTTGTTTCTCTAGAGCTACTCGAATCGATATCTTGCATCTTTTCTTGAAATACAATTTCCTATAATAAAAATTTAAAGTGAAAATTAAAAGTTGAGTAAAATACTCAAATTCGGTTACCTAGATTATATCCTCTACTAATAGCCTCTAGAACTGTCTGCGGTTTTTTAGCATCCCCAAGCTTTTCAACAGGTATTTTCAAAGATTTTATCTCTTTAAAAAGAGAATCGTTCGGTCTAACACCTGTGGCATAATAGACATAATCAACATGGTTGATTTGTTGTTCAGTGTCGTTAGCGTCTATGTAAGACACATGATCCTTACCTATTTCAGTCACTTTTACACTAGTATACTTTTTCACCCCAAGATAATCGCACTTGTCTAAAAGGACCCATTTAGTCGTCTTACCGAGTGCAGTTCCTAATTTAGGTAGTTGTTCTAGAACAGTCACTTTGTTCCTGCCTTCTTGCATCATTTTTAATGCTACTTCTGGCTCTAATGCTTTATAAAGGGTGAGAAAATTAAACGAGTCAGTATCCATAGATCCGTATTTAGCGATATATATAGCTAATTCTATACCTGTAGATCCCCCCCCAATGATTACGTTATTTCTCCCTACTGGGGCATCTCCTTTAAACACATCGTTTGCCCAAAATACATTATCTCCTTCAATTCCTGCAATTTTAGGCTTAATAGGAGTGGAACCAGTTGCTACAAACACAACATCGGGATTTACTTCTTTAACTCTATCAATTGTTACTTCTTGTTGTAGGTGAACTCGAATATTATGTTTCTGAATCCAATAATTGTAGCTTTCAATAATTCTCTTAAATTCGTTCCTCCCTGGCGGAATCCATATTATATTTAATAATCCACCAATTTTATCATCCTTTTCATATAAATGCACTTCATGACCTCTCATGGCGGCAACGCGAGCTGCTTCTAATCCTGCCGGGCCTGCTCCAATTATCATGACATTTTTCTTGGTTTCAAGTGGATTTAACTCAGTTTTAGCTTCTCTACCAGCTCTCGCGTTTCGTAAACAACCAACTGACTGCATGTTAAAGATAGCATCAAAACATCCTTGATTGCAGCCAATACAATTCATAATATCGTTTAATTCTCCTCTCTTTGCCTTCTCAGGGAGATAGGGATCAGCAATTAAAGTTCGACCCATACATACAGCATCAGCTTTTCCAGTCATTAAAATCTTCTCAGCTAATTCTGCTGTGTTTATTCTATTGGAAGAAAATACTGGTATAGAAACATGATTCTTTATATTTTCTGCTAAATAGGAATAACATCCTTCTGGAACGTCCATTGTTGTTTGAGGGGTTTTAGTTTCATGCCACCCCCCAGTTACATTGAGATAATCTAGATATTTGGAGAGTTCTTCAGCTATAACCGCCTTCTCTTTATACGTATTACTATTCGGTACAAAATCATCCCCAGATATCCTATAACCAAGTGGAATATCCCCTAACTTAGATCTCATTAACTCCATAGTTTCAATAGGAAATCTAAGTCGGTCTTCAAGGTCACCACCGTAATTATCAGTTCGTTTGTTCGTTTTTGGGGATATAAATTGAGTCATTAAGTAGCCAGCATTAGCACAAATTTCGACCGCATCGAAACCCGCTTTTTTAGCGCGCAAACCAGCATCGGCGAATGCTTGTTGTTCATTTTTGATGTCTTCAAGAGTCATTTCTCGGGGTGTAGTTTTACTAAATTTACTATATACTGCCGAAGGGGCAATTGGGGCTTTACCAATTACTAAAGGCATAGTGTATGCACCACCATGGTACATTTGAGCACATATCTTTACATCATCCCTCGCATCATGGACTGCTTGTGTTAATTGGGTCAAAGTTGGTAAATAATCATCACTATCAATGGAGATCATCATCGGATGTCCTTTTGCATAAAGATCTACGTAACATCCTCCTACAATAAGCATTCCAGCACCACCCTTTGCTCTTTCTACATAAAAATCAATTAACTTTTGAGTTATATACCCATCGTTAGCCATATTGAGATTTATTGCGGGCATAACTATACGATTTGAAACGCTCATTTTTCCAATCTTAAATGGGGTAAACAATTTATAAAACTTCATATTTAACCTTTTTCACTGAATTTATTGTTATATAGTTTAATAAATTAAAATTATCCTTAACCAAATAAATTTTAACTTTTGGGTTATTCCAAAAAAAAATAATACAAAAATTATCTAAAATAAGAATCGGAACCAGGATCCTCTTGAGGTCCTTTCATAAATTGATTTGCTTGTTTTCTATATGTATCAAGTACGTGTTCCATTTCGTCGATTTTTGAATTTAACTCGTCGAAGTTCATCTCAATATTAAAATATTCCTTCAAAATTACAAGTAATGCTTTAGATGCTCGAGGGTCTAGAGCCATCATCGGGAGGGGCAATGTTTCTGCTAACAAACATACACCGGGAGCATAACCCTTTTGGCCCGCCCATGCAGGTAATATTCCATTTGCTCCCGCAATAACTCCAACTTCCATTAGAATCGTATTTTCATATTTTAAAAACGAATTAACAATTTCCTGATCTGTCCCGCAAACATGAACCAGAGGTACATCTCTTATTTTATCAGTTACCATAGCGCCAGCACTGATATACATTTTGATTTTACCTTCTGTTAACTTATCCATCTCTTCACAAAACTTTTGCGAAAACTCAAATACCCCTGCTGAGGTTTGAGGTTGATAATTCGCGGTTAAAATAAATAAATCTGGTTTTTTCTTTTGTTTTCTGGATTTAAAATAAACTTTAGCTGATGGAAGTTCCATTTTCCCCTTTTCAACATTTGATTTTGGCGGAAAATCAAAATATTCAATCTCTAAAAACTTTTTAGCACTAATCGAGTCTTTAATAGATGTAATCGCTAATTGAGCTACTAAAGCAATTCCAGGCCACCCGATTAAGACAATAGGATCATGCAAATCGTCTGGATTTAATTCAAACTGTTGAGTTATGTTTATATACATTATATATCACTAATTTTTTATTCTATTTCAAAATTTAGGCTTTCTCCACAATGTAGACAAAAATCGAATTTAGTTCTCATAAAATTCCCACAGAAGGGACAATAAATCCCAGAACCACTTACAGCTTCATAGTGCGTCGCTTTATAACTCTGAGGGCCTTCTTGGTAAGAGGATTTGTACAGTGAAGATTGGTCTTTTTTCTTCTTTAAATTAACATATAGAGACGTTAGTAAACAAATTAATAATGGTGAAAATAGAAAAGGAACAATACTCTGAATGAAATCATAAAGGATAATTACTCCATAATCTCTAGTTAAAGGATTGTAGAAAAAAGGGTCAAAAAAGTCTACGAAATTTTCTATAATACTGCGATAAATAGTATCGCATATGATAATTATCAGATTATAGAGGATAAATAGACCAATGATTTTCCAGAATTCTCCTTTTGCGACACGGCGAGCGTCCTTTATAGGATGTTCAGAATCCTCAGAATGATATGTAAAGAGATAAAATATGTAAAATCCAAAGAGAATTATTCCAGGTATAAACAACACCCATCCTACAGAAAATACAACTCCTAATAAAAGTAACACTAAGAAGAACCTCCCATTCAAAGCTCTTTTTAATTCAGAGATTAGACTTGTCTCTTTTCCAATAAATTTGTTGTATAAATAATTACTTACTAAGCATAATGGTATTACTGTGAATACAGTTGAAATAAGACTTTCTAAGAAAATAATAGAAAGCCCAAAAAACAAGAATCTAAACAATAGTTGAAATTCTGCGGGTGTTAGCAGAGTTGGATCCCCTTCAAGGATAACTCCAATAGTGGGGGTCATAGTAATTACTTGCCATTCAAGTTCGACAATTACTAAATTTTTAATTATTAACGAAACTATAAAAAATAAGCCTATAGGTAGGATTAAAGTCAACCAATTTTTGCCAAATAAATAAAAACCTTCAGCTATAATAACGCTAAATCGTTTACTTGAATAGCTGTTCAGTTTTGGATTATCATCTGACATAATTTCTAATATTTTTTTAATTATTTATAATTTTTTAAACACATTTAATTATAAGGATACTTCATTAAATTAAAAGTAGGAATTGAAAAAATTTTAATAAGAAATAATTATATTAATCATACCGTTTATGTATGCACAACAACCACCAACTCGCCATATTCCCGGGATTTTATCGTATTTAGATTTTTTCTCTTCAAAAAAATCAGCGCTATTATTATTTTTCTGCCTACCTGGTATAATAAGTTTCCTATCTTTTATTTTAAATTCACTTTTAACCAATATTTGGAACTTTTTTTATTTATCCAATGTCTTACTTACAATATATTTTACTTCTGGAGGAGGAGTATTAATATCGGTTATATTTTACTCAAAAAAATCACCTCTCTTAACTCTACCTCCAAAAGGATGGGCACTTCAAATGAATTCTCTTTTTACTGGGGTAATGGGACTTTCACTTTTAATCGGTCAAACTATTGCAATTTTCCTAAGAAACGCAGCCTTTCAAGAAGTTTTTCTTATTCTTGGCACAATAATTTCTTTTATCATCACCTATGTAGTATATTTTTCTTTCACTACAGTTGGAAAATATGGCAACTTTATATTAGCGTTTGTACAACCTGCTATAGAAATAACTTTTTATAGTATTTTCGCATCACAACTCCCCTTCTTTTTTTTCCTTAGAGCTATGTTATTTTTTACTGTGTGTGCTGTTATTTTTGCAATTCCTTACGCAAGAAGTTTATCTCGAGTAAGTAATATATACAGACAAGCAACTGGGATTGGGGGATATCCTTTCATTCGAGCTTTTGTGCTTTCCATGTTAACGGAAGGCAACGATGAGTTGCTAGAAAGTTTTTTTGATAAAATTGGAGTAGATTCAAATGTGAAAATCCAATATTTAGCGATAAGAAGTGAAAAAACTAAAAAAATCAAAGGTTTATTTGTTATTCCTCAAGTCCATTTTGGACCTTTTAAAACTTGTGGTTCTTCTGATCTACCAGCTCATATTTATGATTTATTCAAGAACATTAAAGGTACAACAATTTACCATACAACCAACGATCACACTCTGAATCTAACCTCTCAGAAAGAACTTGAAAAGGTTTTGAGCAAAATAGAAAGCGATGTAAAGTATATTCAAGAAGATTCAAAGAACGAATGGATCAAAGAAGTAAACACAACATCGAGAAATATGTCTAATTCCGCTAAATTATTAGGTATCGATATAAATAACATTGCTATTGTATTTTTAACAAGACATCCTTTACCTTCTGATGATATTCAAATGCAAGTTGGAGAAGAAATTAGGAAAATAGCTAAAGCAAAAGGTTATCGAGAAATCATTATTATCGACTCTCACAATTCCATAATTGGGGATGAAGTCTTAATAAGAAATAGATCACTAGAAGCTAAAGATCTCATCTCTGTTTCTGAAAAATTTTTAGTTTCTAATAAAAAAAGTGATCGTTCTAACAAGATTTCAGTCCAATACGGTGTTGCAAAAGATTTAATGCTTGAATATTCAGAAAAGGATGGAATAGGTACTGGTGGTTTGGTAGTTCATCTTTTTAAGGATGTCGTTTCAAACCAAAAAACAGTGCTTATCCACTTTGATGCTAATAATGCTTATGTAGATATTCGTTCATTTGTACTTAATAAATTGCAAAATAGAGGAATAGAATGGGGAGAAATAACAACTTCGGATTCTCATAGTGTTGCAAGACAATTTTCTCCGCGAGGTTACAGCCCAATAGGGGATAAGATAACTTTAGAAAAAATTTTAGAAAAAATTGATACCTTACTCGTTGAAGCAGAGAACAATTTAGAAGAAGTTGAATTTTACTACCATGATTCAGTTGTCGAAAAGGTTAAAATTTGGGGAGATCCGAAATATTTCGAAGTCATTATGAATACTCTTTTTAAATGCATAAAAGTTTCTCAAGGGCTATTTACTTACAGTTTAATTATCCCAGCATTATTTTCAATTATTTTGCTTATATTCTTTTACAATATTACATTTAGTACGATTCTCTAAGGTAAGAAATCTCAATTTTTTAACATATGATCTATATATTACTTGGATATATCTAGATGACTTCACATTTTTTCTTTAAAAATATTCTTTTCGTAACGAAATAAGTAATGCTAAGTTCGGAAATTTCAAAATTAATGAAAGTTACATTCATAGGTTCGCCCGCAGTTGGAAAAACTACTATGTTAAGGCTCCTTTCAAAAGATTTTATTGATAAATTTTATTTTCCCACTCATGGATTTGATTTAAAGACCATTAAACTAGACGATTTTAATATCCGTATTTGGGATTTTGGGGGTCAACAAAGCTACCTAAAAACTTATTCCAGAGATTATCTATTAGGCTCAGATGTCCTTTTTGTAGTAACTGATTCTACTCCTAGGAATGTTTTAAATTCTAGAGAATTAATCAATTACGCTACTCATTTTGTTGATGAAGAATGTCCAATAGTTGCAATCGCAAATAAACAAGATCTTAAAAAAAACGATGGTCGAATGACTCCCGAAAGAGTGGAAAATATTCTTCACATTAAAACGTATGGGCTTACAGCTATTAACCCGAGTGAAAGACTTAAATTAATGGATATTATAAGAAAAGAATTAAATCAAATTGTAATAAGAAAGAGGTCAAAAAAAGATGAATTTCAATGAAAATGAACTTTTTGGCGCAGCTTTAATAGGATTCGATATGATAGACGGCCCTTTCCTTAAATGGAAAAAAGAATATGGAAGCTCTACAAATCTCATGAAATTAGATGATTTTGCAATGAATTTTTATTTAGCTTTTCGAGGAGGTAACGCGGGAAAAAAACCAAGAGCGATTTTGTACGATAAGTTTTACATCGTGGCATTCCCGAATGACTTAGAACTCTGTTGTTTATTTATGAAACCACAAGGAATTGATAATAGTATTAAACAACTTAACAAGATTGCAACTAGAATTATTCACGAGATGGATATTACCGAAGTAGAAAACGATGTCCCAGTTGAATCTAATGAAAACACGATTGAAGAAATGAAACGATTAATCGTAAATCTACTGAGCGGTGTAGAAATGTCTACCCCAGAATTAAGAAAGTATTTTAAACTAAGTAATTCACAGATTTGGAAGGTCATGGCAGACTTAGAGAGTTCTAGAAAAGTTAAACGCGCAAGAAAACAAGGTAGAACTGTTTTATGGACAGTTAACTAGTTTTTTTTCTAATTTTTTATATTTTTCATGAATTATTTACATAAGGTTATGTTTCCAATTCTTCATTTTTGTGAAATACCTCGAAAACATAATATAGCAAATATCTGGCAATTTCTTATCTAGATTATTTAACGTAATATATCGAAGAACATGATTGATTAGGAAAATACCTAAAAATTCCATATGATAACTACCAATTTTTTTTGAAAGAGTTACACCTTTATATGCGATATCTAGTTTCCCTTGTATATCGTATGTTAGTTCAATAAAAATTCCCGGAAAAACCTCTTTTTTGATTCTCCAGCCATTTTCTGTATTCCAGACTTTAGCACCTAGAAAAGAAGCAAGTTTGTTCTGATCGCTATCTTTTAATAAGGTAAACGGCTCGATGCGTTGGATTAATACCTTCTTCATTAAATCTGTTTTTGTCGCATAAGATTTCTCAAAAGGATCTTTATGATTAATCATTCGTTCTATAAAATCAAAGATAATGTCAACATATGTTACGCTATCTTCACCGGGTACGATTATCGCTCTTTCTCCAGAAAAATAACACTTAAACTCAGCTGTAATGCCATCCCCAAATTCATCGCCAAAATACGAATAGGCTAAATGAATATTTACTTCAGGGAACATTTCTAAGGTGATCGTCCAATCTTCGTTTAATCCAATGTTTTCAATTTTCCCTCCAATATCTTCAGTTATTATCTTTTTCAGCGTAGCCATGTTAATATCAACGAAAAGGGAATATTTTGATTTACTAATATCTTCAAATTCCTTCTCGTGGGGTCCTCTAACTCCTGTCGCGTCAATTTGTCCTACGGTCCAATACTTAGTTCCAGTTATTTTAGTTTCACCTTAGATACAGTTCTTTTAATATGATAGAATTTATTTTTTTTTGAATTTTGCGATAAAAAATCCTTTCGTCTGGTGGATTGCCGGAAAGAATCTTCCTGTTCCAGGAATGTGCTGTAGGTCAATCTTGTAGCTAGGAGATATCCACTCTGGAAGCTCCATTGGCTTAAAATGGTTTAAAATTTTTAAAACTTGATACTCTCCTTCCTCGGGATAAAGGCTACATGTAGAATAAACAAGAATTCCAGATGGTTTTAATAAATTAGTAGCGCTTTTAAGTAACTTTTCTTGGAGCACAAGATTTTGGTGTAGGAATCCTTCGTTTTGTCGCCATTTAAGTTCGGGATTTGTCGAAAATGTTCCACTTCCGGTGCAAGGTGCATCTAATAAAATCTTATCGAAGAAGTTGGTAAATCTAATGGGTAATTTAATACCATCTGAATTCAATAGATTAGTGTTTGATACGTTTAACTTTCTTAAAAGCGGTTTCATTACACTTACTCGCGATCTGTTGAAGTCGTTAGCTATAACTATTGCCTGATTTTGAGAAAGTTGAGCAATTATACTAGTCTTTATTCCAGGAGCAGCACATATATCGCATATCAACTCATTTGCTTGAGGTTCTAAAAGTTGGGCTACCGCAAAAGAAGCCTTATCCTGTATAACGAGTTTTCCTTCTTTATAAAATCTGTTCAGAAGGATTTTCTTTTTATTTTTTAATGTTGTATAAAAAATATTTGAGAAATGTGTATCGAGTTTAGCCTTAATTCCTTGTTCTTTTAAATTCTGCAAAAAAAAGTCTAATGAATCTTGTAGGTTTTTATCAAAAAGTAAATCATTAAATCGAAAATATAATCGTTCTTTCCTCTCCCTACCATCCATTGATTTAATATTTGCTCTAATAGTTTCTAAATCCATTACAGTTGCTAGTTTATTAATTAAAAAAGTTGGAATTGCGATTTCTAGACTTAACCTTTCAATCTCTTTTACTCCAATTAATGTTTGCTCCCAAGAAAAAGATTTAAGGTTTTTTATAAGATTTAGTTCCGCTTCAATGAATTTAAGTTCTTTACCTACTTTTATAACATTTTCCTTCTCCCAGACGATTCGATAAATAGCAATTAGATACTTAGCAATACTATACCTATTAGAAACATGTGAATTTTTAGAAAATTTAAGCTTTCGCTTTAAAATGAAATTGATTTTGTTCCAATATCGGAGGATCTCGTAATAATAATGAACTAACTCAGCATTACTGCGATTTTTAATAGAGAAAGTGCCAGTCTTTCGCTCAATAAATTGAGTTAATAATTTAATTAAGCTATCAATAACTTTTTGATTGATATTAGACACTCTCCAGTAAGATGTTTATTTTTAGAACTTTATTTTTCAATAATGTTTATGCTAAAAAAAAGAATGAGTATTTGGAAAAAAGATCCGAATTCTGCTAATTCTTTTTCAGTTATGTATATAGTTTTTAAGGGCATGAATACTTAAAATGATTATATTAAATTTCAAATAAGTATTAAGTGAAATATATGTGGTTAGTCTTTCTGATATGGATTGTTGTTATTTTCGTTTCTACAACGCTAATTAGTCAGTATATTAAGATGCAAAACCGAGAGGATGTTGCTATAGCATTCTATGTTTTGTTCATTACGATGTCGCAAATAATGGCAGCAAAAATCGGGGATTTTAGCATATTTGGGTATCAAATCACTGCACCAGTGGCGGTTCTTATATTTCCTTTCACATTTCAAATAACGGACATGGTTAATGAGAATTTTGGGCGAAAAAGAACTCACAGAATGATATTTATTGCTTTTGTGACTCAAATATTCATGGCCATCTTTATATGGTTTAGCATCGAAGTTCGTGCTGCTCCATTTTGGGGGTTTGATTGGGGAAGCACCCCTGCTGAAGCTCAACAATATTGGTTAAACTTTTTAGGATCGACTGTTCGAATTACTATCGCTTCTTGGATTTCCTTTATTATAACCGAAAATTTAGATGCCATTTTATACGCTAAGCTTAAAAAATTAACAAAGGATAAAAATCTCTGGATAAGAAATGTGTTCAGCGATATACCAACATTAGCTTTAGATAGCTTATTATTCATTAGCATAGCTTTTGGAGGTGAATTTCCCCTTGATGTTATATTACTAATGATTTGGGGTCAACTGCTTACAAAATGGTTCTTTGGAGCCATTGACACCCCATTCATGTACCTTTCGCGCTGGATAATTAATGGAAAGATAAATCTTCTAGGAAACCTCTTTTCTAAAAAGGAAGATCTCTAAATAATTGTATTTTCTTATTCTTTATGCTTAAAATTCTCAAATTAAAAATTAGAAATAAAAAAAAAATTAAATAATTTTATTTTTCTTTTTCATTATTACAAAAATCAGAACTACCGTCGCGCTTAGTGAAGTAACTGTTAGTACTGAAAGTTCAAAACCAGGAATCTCAGCGGCCGTCGTTAATTCTATAGAAAATTCGTAAATGGTGGTACTATTAGCCACTATTTTATATCCAATCCATGATCCATATGTGCTATCATATGTCCAGGTTTCAGTACAATTATGGAAATAGGTAAAGAAAGCTAATGTGGGGAGAATTCCAAAATCTCCTAAAACGGCATTATGTACTACTGTATTTCCTACATTTTCCCATTTTGGCTCCCATACTATTGCACCTAAATATTGAGCAACAGATGTGGGCAGTTGGGCAAAATAAGCAGCTCCATTCTGAATAGTAACATCCATAGTTAAGGCTATCCAGAGTGCCTGGACAATTTGAGTAAGATTCACTGGATTATATAATGAAGTTACTAAGTCCCCTGTGGTATCGGGATTAGAGGCAAAAGAATCTAATGTCCATCCCCAGTTACTGGTATTATATCGTGTTGCATCATAAATTCCTAGACCTAAAAATGTTAAATCTTCTTTATAAGTAAAATTAACATCAGTCACTAGAGATTTTTTCTTGGCGCCCACTTGTAAGGCTCCTACTCCAAAAGCAGTTTCCAATACTCCAACATATCCCGGTCCAAAAACTATTTCCAAACTAGCATTATTTGCTGTCCTTACAACTAATGTTTTTTCATTTCCTGAAGCGCCGTGGAATGTGTATGTGCCAATTTGCGGAGTAGCGGATGGTATAAACGAAAAAGCAATTGAAAATGCAATTAAAATCAATAATATTATCTTCGTTTTTTTCATTTTTAACCCTAAATTTTTATTTTGTATTTAAATTTGTAATTAATCAATCTATATTTTACTGGTTATCTATATAAATCTTACTCTAGTTAAAGAAGTAACTATAGAATATGGAAAAATAACACTATCATCTTTTTTGAAAGAAAAAATTATTAAATAAAAGGGGCGTATCTTAGTATATGGAATACTATTCTCCAGAAAAAAACATAGAAATTTCCTATCAAATTAGTGGAAATGAAAATGGCCCTAAAATGGTCTTAATTCACGGTCTTTTCTTAAATAGCGATTGCTGGAAATTTCAACTTGCTTTTTTCGAGTCAAAATTTCATGTGTTGCGGTTTGATCTCCGCGGTCACGGAAGATCGACCAAACCGAAGAAGCGATTTACGATTCGTAATTATGTAGATGATATGTTTAGTCTATTGAATCATATTAATTGGACTAAAGAACTTTACTTGGTAGGACATTCATTAGGAGGTATGATTGCTTTAGTTTATGGTCTTGAAAATCCATCACATGTGAGTAAAATGGTAGTAGCAGATAGTTTCTGTTTTATTAGCCAAGAAGCAATTACGGATGTATTAGGACGAGTCAATAATAGTAAGCTGGAACAATTTGCAGTAGGGATTAGTGTTAGAGGTATGGTTCCTTATGATGGCGAGAAAGCAAAATTTGTGGCTAAGTTAGTAACAGATCACATGACAAAACAGGATTGTTTACAAGCAACGGCAGCTTCAGCTGGTTTTAATATTTGTGAAAACTTAAAATCCCTCACCATTCCAGTTTTAATTCCAGTAGGAAAAAAAGACATTACTACTCCAGTATGGGCAAGCGAGATGATTCATGAATGGCTACCACAATCTGAATTAACAATCATACCAGACGCAGGTCATTTAACCATACTTGATCATCCTGATGAATTTAATAATCTCGTACTTTCTTTTTGGAAAAAGTGATAAGAAACACTAGCTAATGAGTAAACCTAGTCTGAAGAACCCCACCTAATAACTCCAGCATTCCACGCCCACCCAATTCCTGCTGATACAATAACAACAATATCTCCATTTTTGATTTTTCCATCCCTAATTCCATATTCGATAGAAATTATTCCGTCATTTTGTCCATTGTGACCAATATCTTCAAAGTAGGTCGATTGAGTATAAGGATCTACACCAACAGTTTTAGCTACGTACTCAAATGCACTTCTTTTCATGTGTAATAAAGCTAAATAATTAATATCTTTACGCGTATAACCAGATTGTGCTAAGGCATTGTCAATTACTCGTACAAATGAATCCATAGAGTATTTATCTAATCTATCCTTCAAACCCTCAGAATCAGGAACGTCCAAATAAAGCAATCCATCATCCAATGCTTTTGGGGTAATAGGTTGAATTGTGCCTCCTGCTGGAACGTAGACATCATCGGCAAATCTACCATCTGAAATTGCGCTGATACCTAAAATTTCATTTCTTTTATAATCGGCACGAATAATAGCAGCTACACCACTTGCTGCTAAACCAATCATGAATCTGGATCTCGGATTTTTATAATTAATCAAATCACAATTCCTATAACCGCTTGCTACTAATATTCTATTGATTTTCGGGTTTGTTTGTATTAAACTTTTTGCAACCAACATCCCTACTAAAAAAGTTCCACATCGTTGATTAACATCAAAAGCCCATGATTTCATTGGGTTTCCTAGTAATTGTTGAAGTTTTATACCATTTACTACCATCGGTCGTTCAGCATGGACTTCTCCAGCCCAAATTATTACATCTAAATCTTCTGGCGTAATATTAGCTCTTTTGAGGGCTTGAAAACTAGCATTAGCACCCATTTGGACAGTGTGATCTTCTGGTCCTGGAACTGTTTTTCCTAAAAGTCCGAATTTTTCTTCAATTATGTTTTTGGGTATTCCAGTCTCTTTAGATATATATTCACTAGTATGTCTTTCTTTAGGAATATATACTCCCCAAGCTTCTAATCCAACGGGACGATATTCCACTTAAGATACACCTATTTTAATTCTCTTTTTAAAATTTTTCCAGTTGCACTTAGAGGTAATGAATCCCTTATTTCAAAATATTTAGGAACTTTATATTTTGCGAGCTTATTCAATAGATATTCTCGAATTTCTTCGGATTTTAGAGATTTACCCGGTTTTAGCGTTAAGAAAGCCTTACCTACTTCGCCCCATTTTTCATCAGGAACGCCTATGACCGCAGCAAGATCGATCGCTGGATGTTTAAAGAGAATTTCTTCGATTTCGATAGGGAAAATATTTTCTCCCCCACTAATATACATTTCTTTTCTACGGCCTACAATGTAATAATATCCATCCTCATCCTGCATGACCAAATCGCCCGTATGAACCCATCCATCTTGTTCAATAGTTTTTTTGGTCTCTTCCGGTTCTTTCCAATACCCAGAAAATACATGAAGCCCTTTTAGTAAAAGTTCACCCACATCTCCTTTTTTTACAACTTGATTTGTTTTGGTGTCTATAATCTTCGTATCACAGTGGAAAACAGGTAATCCTACTGAAGTTGGTCGTTTTTTAATTTCTTGTTCTGGCAAGTAAAAATTATTTGGTCCTACTTCAGTTAATCCATACCCCATTTTAAAAGGTTTATTCATTGCCCAGTATCTTTCCATAATTGCGACGGGACAAGGAGCGCCTCCAGAAATAAATACTTTGACGGAATCGAAATTTGTTTCTTTAAACAATGGTAAATTCGCCATAGCATGAAACATTGTAGGGACTCCTATTACAATTGTACTTTTTTCACGCTTAATCACTTTAATTGTTTCTTCTGGATCAAAATCTCCCATCAATATCGTTTTTGCTCCAAGATGATAAAAAGGAACAACAAGAACATTCCAACCCCCAGTGTGGAACAGAGGAAATAATAGAGGTTGAATATCCTCGGGTGTTAAACTCCAAGACAAAATTGTATTCACAGAATTCCAAAAGATTAATCGATGAGGAATAATAGCCCCTTTAGGGAGTCCAGTAGTGCCCCCTGTAAATAATATTAGATGAGGATCCTCAAAATTTATAATTGGACGCTCAACTTTAGAACTTGATATTTTCTCTGTCAATTTTTGAGTTGTTGTATCATTTAAAATTGATTTGTTGCCCATCACAACGTTGTTTTTAATTAAATTCAAATTCTTAATTTCTAAAGCTTTCTCCTCTAATCTTGGTTCATAAAAAAAAATGGAGGGAGAAGTTTTTTTAATTAAATATTCAAGTTCTGGAGTAGATAATCGTATATTGAATGGAACGAGAATCGCTCCAATTTTTCCCGTTGCTAAAAACAAATCTATACATTCAAGTCGATTTGTAGAGAACATTGCAACACGATCACCTTTCGAAATACCCTCGTTTAATAAAACGCGAGCAAGTCTATTTGCCCTTATGTTTAGATCTTTAAAGGTATAGTGGTTTTTTTCAATGTTATCAAATAAGGCTTCCCGGTTTGGCGTTAAAACAGCACGCCGCCCAGCCCAATCACCTATCCAATTAAATTCAGTTGAAATTGAAAAATCTCCAGCTTTAAACATTGTGGAAATCACCTAAACTGCTCGATATATAGGCCATTTTCTCCAAACATACGCAAATAATATTTCAATCCAAAGGAACCACAGTACAAATGGAGTAGGATTCATCGACCAGAAATTCGTGTTATCTCCAAACACGAATGGTGATAAGAGATAATAAGCGAAAAAGGTTACTGTTCCAATACCAATAACCAACAGAAATCTATAGAGAAAATTCTTCCATTGAGTATATTTTTTTGGCCAGTTGTCAAAGAATAAAGAAACTAATACCACAGCGCAAATTAGAAATATAGCATAAGTAATACTCATCATATACCACCCTTTAAGTCTAGGTACTGGACCAGGAGGTATTCCTCCAATCGCTACAAAAAATGGATCAAAAATATATTGAGCAATGTAAGGAAACAATACCGAAACGATTAAGCCCAAAACTATACAAGCTCCCGTCGCGATCATACCAATAAATGGTTGTTTTCTACCCAATTTACTCCACGGCCAATATTCAAATACCATCATCGTTAATAATGAGAAAAAAATTAACCATTGGGTCCACCCGAGTGAAAAAGCATAACTGGGGAAACCAGTTATAGGTTTAACCGCATCAACTTCAGAAGGAGCTGTGCGTTCACCTGCTGGAAAAAATAATAAAAACCAAGCCAAGATCGTGATTGCATTACCAATAATCCAGACGATAATTCCGCGTTTAGGTTGTTTGATCTTAAAGAATGGCCAATACATAGTCCCAGCAACCCATAACACTGCAAAAGAAAAACAAGAACCACTCAAAGCACCAAAAATAGAAGCCCCAAGGAACCATGCAATATAAGGATCATCTGGAAGACCTCTTGCGAGAATTTCACTACCATACAATGATGTAAACCATGGTAAAAGTAAAAGTGAAAAAATTAAGATGATCACAAAATTTAATGCAGTTCCTACTAATCCAACTTTCCATGGAGTTTTGAACCAATTATAATAAGGCCAATTTTCAAACCATATTGCCCACACTACTCCAATTAATCCAAAACCGCCAATAACTGTTGCCCATGCTGTAACTTCCATTACTATATCAGGGTTAGGATTAGGATTGTGCCACCGTGGATCAAAAAAAATCCACCAAGTCAAAATGCTGATTACAAAAACAAGAGCAATTGATAAAATTCCCGCTAGTGGTTGCTTATATCGTGCCATTACAATCATAGGGGCTTCATCTGCGCTAGGAATTCCAACTTTTTCGCCAGCTAAGGCCATAATTTCACCTAATTTTCATTTTTTGTATTTAATAACAGATTTATAATAAAAATAACAATTTATTGAAGATTTTACGAAATGATGTTCAATAATAATAATTTACTACTCCGTTATTTAAAAGTATTTTCATTCAAATCTGGATTAATTCATAAGTAGTTGAGCCGATTTTATTTTGTACAGCGGCTTCAAATTGACGAATAGGGTGTAACGTTCCCATCATTGCTTTGAACTTCTCAACACCCTGCTCTATAGGCTTTGTCCATTGTCCATCCTCTTTTAAAATTGGGAGCCCAGGAGCTTCAATTTCCGCGTCAAAACAAGCTTTATCAATCGCAACAGGATCAGAAGACCCAAATATTCCTAGATCCGGCACAACAGCCATCCCTGGATTTGCTACACAATCACACATTAGAGGTATATCCAAGGCAAAATTAATATAGCGAATATTTTCTGAATGGAAAGAATTAATAACTGCTGTTGCACTATCAATGAAACGATCGATAAATTCATCAATCTCATTCATCTTTGGTCTTTTAATGGCACGTTTAACTGGGCAATGCTGGGTACATATAAAGCATCCATAACATAGATCAGAGTTTATTACAGCTTTCTCATTTTCAATAGTAATTGCTTGTACCGGGCACGAACCAACACATTCCTGTTTGCACTGAGAAATATCGCATCTTCGTTCGTTAATCGTCAGCATTTCTACCATGTGGGCTAAGTGCTTGTTGTGTTTGGTTACACATCCAATTCCAAGTTGTTTCAAAGCGCCACCAAAACCTGCTTGAGGGTGACCTTTAAAGTGAGAAACAACAACAAGTTTATCGTAGTTAAAGAGATCCTTCCCAACTGAAACTTTTTTTAAGGTGATACCCTCTATTTCTACAATTTCTCCTTTAATTCCTTTTTCCCCATCAATAAATTTGAGTGGAGCGCCAACGATTGATTCATCATATCCGTGCAACTTAGCAATTTCTTGATGCTCTATAGCATTTTTTCGATGTCCAATACAAATTGAGTAATTCTCACAGATTTCAATACTTTGAAGATGATTTCCTCCTCCTTGAGTCTCAATCAAGGTTGGAATTCCACCTAATGATTTAACTGCTTTGACTGTTTCATGAATAAAATCGTGACGTAAATAATGTGTATTTTGAGCCTCTCCTACATGAACTTTAATAGCAACCTGATCTCCAGGGTTAATGTTATCTAATATTTTATCTAAAATTAATCGAGTTTTTACTAATTTATTAGTAACCATATTTTTTGAATTGTTATTCAATGCCGCAACTTCATTTGGTGATGCCCAATATACTTTTGACTCATTTGACATTTTCATCTTACCTCATTAATCTAATATCAATCTTAATGCATAGATTTACATAGTTTACTTTTTATTTCTATTTATAATTAATCCTAATCAAATTAAAGGCATAAAAAAAGTTAGTCCAATCTTCTTTATTTATTCTGGTAGAATCGTAAATTGATCTTCTTTAAAGCCCCATGATATTAATATTTCTGAGGCTTCAACCATCATGCCCTCAATGAATTCATGAATGGAGATACTTTTTTTCTGGTGTGCGGTAGCTACTGAGAGTACTCTCGTACCTTTTAATTCTCGATGATATAATTGTTTATGGTATTCTTCAGAAAGTACATCTGATTCTAGCCATCCTTCTTTCCTTTCTTGAGAAGCAGGGCTTTCTTTCGTCGTAAGAATCGCTGAACCTAAACAAACCCCCTCAGCGCCCATACCTAATGCCCCTAAGAATCCACGCGCATCACCGATTCCGCCTGCTGCAATTAATGGTGTTTTTAGTAGTCGTTTAGCTAAAGTGATATTGATTAAAGTAGTATGTTGGAAAGGGTTTTTAAATCCCGATGATTCCATTCCTATCAAAGTAACAGCATCTGCTCCAGCTCTTTCTGCCGTAATTGCATGCCTAAGTAAAGCACATTTGTGAAACCAATAACACCCTGCTTCTTTTATTCTTTCCCCTAGATGATTTGCTTGATACGCAGAGGTAGTAAAAACTTCTACACCGTCATCAATAGCAATTTCCAGATATTTTAAGTAATCTTCTTTGGAAATATTGCTAAGAGGATCGAATTCTCTTACTCCCGGAGGTAAGACGGTAAAATTAACCCCAAAAGGTTTATCTGTCAATTCTCTCATCTTTATAAGCTCTGATTTGAAATTACCAATTTTATAATTTAAACCAGTAATAATCCCCAAACCCCCAGCATTCGAAAATGATGAAGCAAATTCGGTTCTACCTAAGCCAGCAAATGCGGCCATAATTAATGGGTACTTAGTACCCGTCATCTTATTTATAGAAGTTTTCCAAATCATAGTAATCAAATAAATCAAACATCATTTTTTTGTAATTCTATTATTTTTAACTCGATTTCTTCATATTGATTAGGGAAGAACTGTTTAAAAACTCTAACCCAATCATAACCAATTAACGCACCTGCTAAGAAACCTAATAAATAACCAAAATTGATTGTATCCCTCGAACTTAACACATCTCTAGGAATGAATTTAGTGCTATAAATTACCATACTAAATGAGATTCCAGTTAAAAATGCGCCTAATGGAAAAAGATATAATTTTGAAAATTTGAAAAAAGAAAGGTTATCGTGACTCAATGAATTGAAGATTACTCCATCTTGTTTCGAAATTTTCTGAGAGGGTGGTATTTTTTTTACAAATTTAAGGTGGATAATGTCATTGAAATCTCTAAGAATGAAAAATCCACCAAAAAATAAGAAAAAATACAGAAAGATCATTATTATAGCTAAGTAGACTTTAAATTCCTTCAAAAAAATGTCAAATTGAATTACATACGTACGGATTGCAAAAAAAAGGATAGCTAATCCGACTAATATTATTCCAAATAATCCCTCGTGTAAATGGTATTTGCCAATAAAGTTTCCTTCAAATTTTGAACTAAATTTCTTGATATAGTAAACGATTACAATCAATAACCCCGGAGCTACAATGGAGGTTGAGATAAACAATATAATTTCTAGAAAATCATCAACCGTATTTGAAAGTAAATTTAATTCAAGAATGGAGTGAAAATGAGAGAGATTCCATGCAATTATTCCAAAAATAATAAGAATTAGATACAACTTTTTAAAAACGCTGATTTTAATTATAAATACTAAAATAAAAAAGTAGATATTTAACAATATAAGCGAGGTAGCTCGCATGACACTTAATTCATAGGAATACCATTCATATGATTGTTTATTTAGCAAATATTCTGTTAAAGAGAAGTAGATTATGAGAGATAAAGTAAAAATTACTACGATTTTTGTTATTACCAAATAACTCCTTTTCATTAAATTCTATAAAATAAATTATAATTTTAAAAGTTTCATAGCATTTTTATATAAGATAGCTTCCTTAAATCCTTCTGAAATCGGTAAATTTTGCGCAGCGGGAACTATTTTATTCCAATGTTCTAATGGGTGATCTGAAGCAAATAGAACTTTGTGTTCGATATTATATTTAGAATACGCATCCCAAGGAAACCACGGATACAGGTCAGAATACGTAGAAATATCAATATAGACATTAGGATTTCTAAGAACTACACTCCATGCATCCCAAAACCATGGAACCCCCATATGCCCCATTATGATTGTTAAATCTTGATGCCTCGATGCTAATTCGTCTACTAACATGGGATGACCGTATTTGGTTATCGATCCTATTATTGAAACTAAATGCGATGTGTGAGTCCAAAGAGGAATGTCAAAATCTATCATTTTTTTCCATAGAAGGTCGTATTTTTTATCAGAAATATCGAATTTCTGCGCTGGCGGTACAAGTTTAATGCCTTTAAGGTCTAGCGATGTTATAGCATATTCAAGCTGATCCAAAGCGTCAGGTGCAGGAACATCAATACACGCAAATCCTATAAATTTATCTGGAAATTTCTTAACAAAATCTGCGATGTTGTCATTTGTTACAATACATACGCCATAAGCTGTAGTAAGGTTATATGATACAATCACGGCTTTATCAATTCCATGATGTTTCATTTGAGTAACATAATCGTCAATAGATATTTTTGTCTGTAGGACTTCATAAAATTTAAGCATCGCACGACGCCCTTTCTTATTATTACCAAGTAGAGCATCAGCTACATAGTGAAGATCATTGCCCCAATAAGCCTCTTTACAAAAAGCATGCACATGCATATCAATAATCAATCTGGTATCTCACCAATTCCTTAAAGATTTAAACAAAGATAAGAATAACTTAAAATTTAGAATTAGAGACCTTATAAAAAATTATCTATTGTTCTCTGGGTTTTAATGAAATTAATTAGCTTACTGCTCTGTTTCCAATATTTGTAGCTCACCATGAATCCTTCTGCCATCTTTTTTGTTGAATCGTCAAAATTATCAAGAATAAAAGGATTTCCTTGTTCCATTGCATTTTTTACCGTTTTTTACATAATCTTCTCTGCTGTACAACTTAATAAAAGCTGCGTAGTGATTAACCTTAAATGCTTGAATTATACTATTTTTCTCTTTAGAGGTTATAAATTCAGAATTGGCTTCCAATAAAATCTTTAAGGCGTTAACTCTTTCTTTATCGACAACAAAATCTTCTAAAGGTTCTTTTTTCATAGATTCATTGAGGATAGAATGTATTATAGTTATTTTCTAAAATATTTAGAGGAAGTTATCAAATCAAAGGGAAAACTCTTTTTCAAAATTAACATGAAAAAATTTAGAATGTATAAGACGTTAAAT
>JABXKD010000050.1 GCA_013375475.1 Promethearchaeota archaeon | reverse complement strand
ACCTTACTACTGGAAAACCAATTGGTACTGGACCTTTTACGTACGGCAGTTATACGCCTAATGTAGAGGTCCGATTAAACCGCTGGGATCGATATTGGCAGGCTCCTGCTAATTTCCCAACCGTTATCTTTGTAATCTATACTGATGTGACTACAGCACACAACGCTTTTCTTAGCTACGCAGTTGATGAAAATAATATGCCTGCTGATCAGAATCTAGCTCTATATGAATCTGATCCTAAGCTTACAGTATATAGATTTACTGAAGAGACTGGAGCTCCAAGTTTAAGTTACAATTATTTAGGTTTCAATAACCAAAAATATAACGTAACATGGAGAAAAGCCATGTCTTATGCGGTTAACTACACTTATGTAGTTGATGAATTAAGACTAGGGAACGCAAATAGAGCAGTTGGTGCTATTTCACCTGGCTTTGGTGCTCCCTATAACGCAAGCGTAGA
Source organism: Promethearchaeota archaeon (assembly GCA_013375475.1). GTDB lineage: Archaea > Asgardarchaeota > Lokiarchaeia > Sigyniarchaeales > SOKP01 > SOKP01. The sequence continues at coordinate 26,495 of JABXKD010000050.1, read as the reverse complement.
GGCTATTGCTCCTCAATATAATATCACCAAAGCAAGGGAAATTATAGTATCAATGGGATTTGGTAGCATGGGCTGGACTGATGCTCAATGGATAGCCGTAGCAAATAGCGGAAGTCCGTTCCTTTCAGTGCCAAACACCTATAATATCGGAAATTCCTTTAGAGAAGACATGTTTGTTGCCTTGAACAATTGGTATAAGTTAATCGGTGTTGATGTAGTGGATGATGGGGTCGAATTTACTCAGTTTCTTACCTATCTAAACGATGATGTGGATCATCTAGGCGTTTACGCAATTGGATGGGGTCCAGATTATCTCGATCCTTACAACATGCTTGATCCATTATTTAACCCTGTATCAGGTTCAAACTCAGCTCAAGTCAATGATACGTGGTTAAATACTCAAATGGAGGCAGCTTTAGCCGAAACGGACGATAACGCAAGAAATGACATCTATAAGAGTATTCAATGGTATATGGCAGCTAGAGGATTTTTCCACGCACCTCTCTTTCATTCTAGGGTATTAACCGTGCATGGATCAAACATTTATGGTTTCCCTTACAATGCTATGGGCTCTTTGAGAATCTTTCCAATCTACCGTGGTCTTTATCCTCCATTTGGTTAAAGATTCGACCATAAACCGAAAATAATAAATAAATTCTATCTTTTTTTTTTTATTTAAAAGTTTCTTAGGATCCATTTAGTGATAGTCTTTTTCAAATCAAATCGCAAACATTTAGTCAAACTAAGAACCTCTAAAAAAGATTTTTTTTGATAAAAAAGTTATATTTAACGCTTAATAATCAATTCTATATTAATGAATAATCGATATTAGGTAACTGATTTTAAAAACGATTCTTCATATGAAATAAATTATGAGTGAAACTAGAACTTTTGAGTTTTCTCCCGCAATTCGTTGTTGGGTTAAACACCTTGTAGAAGGCAGGTATAACGCGAAAGAAAAGTCACTATTCACGATCTTCGGCGCCCTTAAAAGAATTAGACTCGTTGCTACGATTACTAATAAAGAAGAATTTGTTAGTAACAGACCAAATGATATTGATTCTCCAACAGAAACAGTTAACACTAACTTACGATTTGAGCTTGATGACGGTACCGGAATAATCTCAGGTGTCAAGTGGGATATTGATTCGGAAAAATATAGAGATATAAATATAGGAGATTTAGTGGATATTTTAGGGGGAGTGGGATATTTTAATGAAAAAACACAGATTAGGTATATTAAATCAATTAGAAAAATAAAGGAACCTAATTACGTTTTACTACGAGAAGCCGAAGTAATTAAGAAAATAAAATTAGGAGATATACATGAAATTCCTAAAATCGAAGAAGCTGATTCAGATATTGATGAGGACTCGTTTTTTGATAATCTTTCGGACGATATCGATATTGATCAATTATTTGGAGATAGCGAACCTTCTAAAACCTCAGAAGTTGATACTATTAAGGAAGAAATCTTTTCTACAATATACGAATATTCTCAAGATGGAAATGGAATCAGCCTTGAAGAGTTACAAACAAGATTAAAAATACCCGAGAATAAGCTTAGAACGTATATTAACGATTTAGTGATGGAATCACGAATTTATCCTACAGAAGAAAATATTTATCAAAGTTATTGAAGAAGTCTGATTTCTCAAAATCGTAAATTTTTTTTTGTAGGATTAATTATTAGAACTATTAAAGATAGGTAGAATAATATGGATATCAATAATTATGACGAATTAATAGATAAAGCCTACGAGAAGATTCCAGATAACGTGAAGAAATTGTCTAGATTCGAAATTCCAAAAGTTGAAATAAGAATTGAAGCTAAAAATACGTACATTACAAACTTTAACAAGATAATTAATACTTTAATTAGAGATCGCAAGCATTTCATCGGTGTCTTTCTGAAAAAAGTAGGAACAATGGGAGAAATAAGAGGACAACAATTGTTTCTAAAAGGTATCTATAAAGAACAAGTATTGAACAGGTTGATTGAACAATATTCAAAAACATATGTATTATGTAGGATATGTAATAAACCTGATACAGAGATTCAAAGAGAAGGTAAAAAAAATTATCTTAAATGTACCGCTTGCGGCGCACGGGAAGAAATTAGAGAAAAATAAATGTGTTATATTGAGGATTAAATGAAAGTATACCTTAAAATCCATAGAAGGAATGATATTGATACTGTCGCTTGTTGTGACGAGGATTTATTAAATCGAGTTTTTACGGAAGGGAATTTAAGAATTGAGATCAACTCCAATTTTTATGGGGGAGAGCTTCTGAGCGTAGAGCAAGCGATGGAGATTTTAAAGGAAGCCTCGTATTTTAATATTGTTGGGAAAAATATAACTAATAAGGCTATAGCCCTTCAACTCCTACCGAAAGATGGAGTAAGAAAAATAAATCGTATACCAATGGCAATGAAAATGATGTTTTAATGCCTCACAGATTTTGTGCAATATGTGGTTCAGAACTAGATGAAAACGCACCTCATTTTGGAATGTGCCTTAATTGTTATTTAGAGGAGAATCCTTTATTTGAATTACCTAAAAGTTATAATTTTAGGCTATGCATGGATTGCTTTAAATATTCAAAAAAAGAAGAATGGTTCGAACCTGCTGAAAACGAAATTTTTCTCGTCATCGAAGAGGTTTTAACTCGTTTTTTATTAAAAAAATACACAAGACAAGGTTTAATCGCCTTTTCCTTTTCATTTGATAAATTAATATATTCTTCTCGGAATCTTTTAACATCTTTAGATGTTATTATATCAGGAGAGATGGCAGGAAATCATAAATTTACACAACAAGAAACACTAAGAGTAATTATAGATTACGATCTGTGTAAAAACTGTACCAATTTAAGAGGAGGAATGTATTATCTTTCGATCGTTCAATTAAGGGTGAACGATAAAACTCAATTTGGTATTATAAAAGATGTTTTAGATGATATTTCTCTACTAGTTGAAAATTTATTTAGTAGAGACGAAAAGCAATACATCGCAAAAATAGAGGATCAACTACTTGGTGTTGATCTTTATTTAAGTACAAACGAGCTAATGAACCGGATAATTTCGCATATTAAAGTGAAGCGTCAATTCATTTTAAAGAGGACAAAAAAGCTGGTAGGAAGAGATTCTCAAAAGGGAAGAAATATCTATAGACTGAAAGCACTTATAAAATTTATGCCATTTAGAAAAAACGAATATATTTTAATCAACGATTCAAAGTATCTGATCGAGAATTTTACTAAAAACAGGGTTATATTAAGAGACGAAAAACAAACGAAGCTGGTAAAAAACTTTTCATTTTTCTTTGATGATAAAGTTACAATTAAAAAGATAGAGGAGGAGGAATAAATGGAAAAGAAACAAGGAGAACTTGAAGAAGAGAGAGATGATGAAATCGAAAATGGAATTGGTGATGACAATATTGCTGACGATTTTAACAAAAATATTGATGATTTAGAAAAAAAGAATGTTGATTCTAAACGAATTAAAAAAATAGACCAAACAAAGAAACGAGCGACGGTTGATTCTGTATTTGACGAAAGAATGTATCTACAACTGAATAAATTATTAAAGACTGGAACTCTAAACCGAATTGAGGGTATTATCTCAGCTGGGAAAGAAGCAAATGTTTATCTTGCGTATGGTCAAAATAATGAAGAATACGCAATAAAAATATATAAAATTGATACAAACACTTCAAGGTGGATGAGAAATTACATTATTGGAGATCCTCGATTTAAAAAAATACCTAACAATGTATCTAAAATTATTTATCTTTGGGCTAGTAAAGAGTTTAAAAATCTTAAGAGAGCGTATAAGGCAGGTTTAAGCGTTCCCGAGCCAATTTATGTAAAAAATAATATATTAATCATGGAATATATTGGTTTTGAATCGATTCCAGCTCCAAAGCTTAAAGATATAAAAACTCCAAAGGATCCCATTAATCTTTTAAATGAAGTTCTTAATTTTATGAAGGATTTGTATCAAAAAGCAAATTTAGTTCACGGCGATTTATCAGAATTTAATATTTTATATCACAATCAAAAACCGGTTGTAATTGATATTTCCCAAGCTGTAACAGTTCATCATCCAAAAGCAGAAGTCTATCTGGTGAGAGATATCACGAATATATTTAATTACTTTGAAAAAATTGGAGTAGAAGTACCTAATCCTGAAGAATTTTACTACGAAGTAATTAATTTAAAATAGATAAAAATACAATTGTTCATTATTGAAGTTATTAAATTTAAAAGAATATTATGAAAGTTGGAAAAAATAGGATTGCCGTAATAATTGGAAAAAACGGAGAAACTAAAAAAGAAATAGAAGAGTCTTTAGGAATACAAATCGTTTTAGATAGTAAAACAGGGGATTGCGAGTTCAAACCCATATTGGAACATCCGAATTACACTCCACTTAACATATTTTCGGCACAAAAAGTAGTTAACGCAATAAACAGAGGTTTCAACCCAGTAAAAGCTATGAAATTATTAGATGAAACTTTTGATATAGAAGTTTTTAATCTCTACGACCTATTAGGGAAATCTGAGAAGAAAATAAAAAGATTAAAAGGAAGAATTATAGGTAGGAACGGGGAGATGAGAAAGGCAATAGAAAGGTTCGCAGAGAGCTATCTATCTGTTTATGGAAAAACGGTTTCAATTATCTCTGACTACGATAATTTGCAAATCGCCAGAAAAGCTGTAAATATGTTGCTAAGCGGGATGCCTCACCACTCGGTCCTTAAGTTCTTAGAAAATAAATATAATGATAAGAAAAAGGAAGAATTTAGGAAAATGTATAAACCTCAATTTTAGTATATTGGCTATCTTTTTTTGTAATTTTAGAAGCTTTTTAATCATATTTCATACTCGATATTGACCCTAAAAGATCTTTTCCATAGATTATTTCCTTAATCTCAGCATTAAGTTCTGAAAGTGTGTCAATCTTTTCGTTTACGTATAGCTCTTCAAAGAATTCTTTTTTATTACTAGAATGTATTTCAAAACTTTTAATGGAGTAGTAATTTTCTGAGTATGACTTGAATATTACGATACTTCTTGGATAGATGCTTTTTTCTTTAAGATAAATTGCCCAACCTTCATAAAAATAGTCTACATTGATAGAAAATAGCTTCTTCCACTCCGCTAAGTTATCTAAAACCGCATTAACTTCATTTTGAGTTTCGAGACTAAATTTATGATCCATATAATTATTTTAAGAAATGAATTTAAAAAGGAGTAAGAAAAATAAGATTAATCAAATGAGAGCTCTCTTATATTTAAAATGTCATTTGATAATTTACTTTCATTAAGATTCTTAGTTATATCGTTACTAGCAAATGTTTGAACACTCGATATATTTTGTCCAAAAATTTGAGGTGATTTAATGCCTGTTATGAGGAGCATAACTCTTAAATAACCTTCAAACTCATCGTTAACTCTAGCCCCCCAGATTACCATAGCATTGTTTACATCCATTTTTTCTGATATTTTCTTTGCCACAGAATTTGCTTCTGCTAGAGTCATATCGTTTCCTCCACAAATATGAATTAGAGCGCCCTTTGCACCATCAATTGAGACATCTAGCAGGGGTGAGTTGAGTGCATCTTCGATAGCATCTTCTACACGATTATCTTTATTACCAGATTCACCTACTCCTACTATTGCTACTCCTCCTGTACTTAAAATTGTTCTAACATCGGCAAAATCTAAGTTGATCAGTGAAGGTAAAGATATTGTTTCTGTTATTCCTTTAACCATCGTTGCTAAGACTTCATCGGCAACACTAAACGCCTCTATTATAGGTAAGTCAGGAGCAATATCCAAAAGGCGATTGTTATCGATCACTACTAAAGTATCGGCATACTTCTTTAGTTCATTAAGACCTGTTTGGGCTTTATCAATCCTCCCTATTTCAGTCTCAAACGGTAAAGTGACTACACCAACCACTATTGCCCCTTCAAGTTTAGCAATTTCTGCAATAATAGGAGCGCTTCCGGTTCCAGTTCCCCCTCCTTCTCCACAAGTTATAAAAACTAAATTTGCTTCTCTTAATACTTTTGTTATATCTTCACGTGATTCTTCTGCTGCCGCTCTACCTATGTCTGGGTTACCTCCCGCACCTAAACCACGCGTTAAGTTTTTTCCAATCAGCATTTTTATGTGCGACTCTACGCTTTCTAAGTGTTGGAGATCCGTATTCACAGCAACACACTTAGCACCCCGAATTCCTATTTTCATTAATCGATTAAGAGTATTATTTCCAGCTCCTCCACAACCTACTATTTTTATATTAGCGTAACCAAAGTTTTCTCGAGCAGGTTGAACCACTTCTCTTTTTTTAGCATTCCTTATCAGAGATTCCATTAAAAAACAACAGATCGTTTTGTTTTTGTTATAGAAATAATATAAATAAAAAATTAGAATCAATATGATATTCACATATTACTTACAAAATACCTGGATAAGCTCTAGGTAATTAAAATACCTTAAAAAAAGAAAGATAAAAATATTGAAGTTTAAGAGTTATGATATTCTTCCCAGCTTTTCAGATTATAGAAAAATCACGATTTAAAGAAGGATTGAAAATATTTGTAATGTTTTTATCTTTTACAAGAATGATGTTAGGAAGAAGGTAAGGAAAACGATTAGAGAATGTCAGATTGTAAGCTCCCATATTTGTAACAATTACAATGTCTTCTTCTTGTAGGTCGTTTGTAAAAAAATAATCTTTAGCTAAAACATCTTGATCAGTAGGTATTATTCCAGCTATTGATGTCTTATGTTTGTGCGGTTCCTCGATTTTTGATGCATTGTAAAATCTTAGGGAAGACTTTGCAAATTTGGGACAAATATGATTACCGATATTTAAAAAAATCCATCTATCATCAGTTACTCGAATAATCTTTGCAAAGATCAAGCCAGCATCCCCAACTATATAACGCCCTGGTTCAAAATAGATGTTCTTAAAATTAATATTAGATTTTTGAATAATGGAATTTATATTTGTTGCTAATTCTCTTAATTGTTTTTCCGGCATTATAACTGCTTCAGGAAATCCTCCTCCCAAATTTATGTTTTCTAATCTAATACCAGCATCGAACAAGATTTTGATTTTTTCTAAGAGGGTATTTAGATTTTTCTTAAACAAGTCAAAGTTATTCATTTGAGTGGAGTAATGAGAAAGTAATGTTGTAAATTTAAGATTTTTACACTCGTTGATTTTTATTTTTAGTTTAGTTACATTTGAGTTTTTTAAATCAATGCCTAGTTTGCCTCCGTATTTTTGAGTGTTAATTCTTAGGCAAATATTTTGTACTATTTGATATTTCTTTGCTATTGAATTGATTCTGGTTAAATCTTTTATATTATATACTACGATTTCTTTAATTTTTTCTTGGACACATTTTTCAATAAGTTCTTGGGGTAAATAAGGCCCTCCTACAATTATCTTACTTGGAGGAAATTTTAGCCTTAATGCTAATTTTAATTCAGGTAAACCAATTAATTCCGCACCTAATCCTTCTGACTGAACAATACTGCAAATTTCAGGGAGGAAATTAGCCTTGAAGGAATAAAAACACTGAACATTATCAAAAACAGAGTTAAAAACCTTAAGAAAGGTGGTTATATTATTTCTAATCCTATTTTCTAAAAATATGATGAGAGGAGTAGTATTGGTTTTCAAAATTTCGTGATGTGAGATTTTATCAATTAAAACGTCCCCATCTTTTTTGTTCAAGTAGGGATTTCCAGATATTCTTTTCAGCTTATACACCTTGTTTTAAAATTAATTCTTGATAAGTTTCGTGCGTTCTTTTTGCTACTTGATCCCAAGAAAAGTTTTCGTGAACTTTATTTCTTCCCTCTAATCCTAAATTTCTGCTTAATCGCTTCCTTTTCAATAGCGTTCCAACTTTATCTGCGATGTCAATAGGGTTATCAAACTCAACGAGTAACCCATCAATTTTATCTCTTATAACTTCTGGGGTAGCTCCAATGTTTGCACCTATAACGGGTTTACTAGAGGCCCATGCTTCAAGAAATGCTATACCATAGGCATCACTTCGGCTAGGCATTAAATAAACATCGGTTTCGTTAAACGCTGCGATCTTTTTTGCGTCATAATACCCTTTCAAATTATCGGGGGTTAAGTTAATAACGCGTACATCAACAATTTTCTGAATTTTTGAGAGTTCTCTATTAAACGCAAGAGTAGACGGTCCGATGAACACAAAATAGACTTTTCTGTATTTTTTCACTATATCGGGAATTGCTTTTAAAATTGAAATTGCTCCTTTCTCGTAATTTTTGTATCCACAGAATAATACCATTTTGTAATTTCTTTCATTTGGTTTGAAGTACTTTTGCTTAAATTTAAATCTATTAGTTAACTGTGTCTGTTGTACCATAAATTTCGTGAAATCGACTCCCATGGAAATTACTTTTATTTTTTCTTTTGGAATACTCAGTTTATCGGTTAGTACTTTTTTTTCAATGTGAGTACAAGCAATAATCTTATCAAACTTTAGCAAGGGTTCGAAATACTCCTTTTTGAGATACCTAGGATTTGAGAAATGAAAAAAGGGAGTACAAACAGTAGGTCTATTAGCAAGCTTTCCTAAAATTAGTGATAGGATCGTATTGAAATAGGGAAAGAAAGTGGTATGGATTAAATTGAAGGAATTTTTAAAGGGAAGCACTATTTCTTCAAGAAATTTTTCCAAATATGGCCCATTCCTCAAGTATCCTATCAAACACTCGTCTGATAATCCTAAATCCATGTAAGATTTGATACTTTTTATAAATTTAAGTTTATCGTCCAGAGAGATATTGTATTTAACTGGAAAACGGGTTATTTTTAAATTGTTTACCTGTCCGTAGTATTTTTCTCCAAAATTAATAATTTTCCCGTTTGGTTCCCTCAAACCTTTAAAATCGATTGCTGAAGAAGTATATACATTAACTCCATAATTATATTTCGAATAAAGTATTTCTGCAATACTTTGGATATAAAATTCCGCTCCCGAGATAGCAGGAAAATATCTTGTTGGGAAATATAAAATATTAGACAAACTTAGTATCCTTTTCATTTATCAATTATAATTACTATATGATTATCAAATGTCTAAAGATTTATTATTTGATGTATACTCAATGGCTCAAAATAAAAAAGTAATCGATGATGAGCTGATTAATTTTATTGATTCTATTTTTCCTAATAAAGTAGATAAAGTTTTGGAAGTTATAAAGAGGGGAATAACAAAGTATAATTATAGACCTTCTAATCGAATTATTTGGGTCGCTTTAGGAAAGGATTGTGAACATATGATTTATCCAAAATTATATTGTTCCTGTCAAGATTTTTATAAGAATGTAGTTATCCAAAGAAAAAGGAGTTTCTGTAAACATTTAGTAGCTCAGGCTATTTGCGAGGGATTAGGAGACTTTAATGAACTGGATCTAGAATATGAAGATTTTAGCACTTTTGTTGAAGATTTAAACCTAAAATTCTAATATCTCGGCACTATTTATTGAATTTTCGACTAGATCAGATATGTTGACTTTTAATTCTGAATCTTCTACTTCAAACAACTTCGCATGAGTTTCAGGGTATTGAGGATTAAATTGACAGCCTGCAGAAGATTCTGAAGAAGTGTTGTATAACCCAATTTGCTTATTTATATTAATTACTTCTTGTTTATCGCATCCTATAAGGGGTCGTAATAGAATAAAATCTTGAATTATGTTATTATAAGAATATAAATTGTCCAAAGTTTGACTAGCTTGTTCTCCTAGAATATCTCCTGTAACAATTATATTAGTTCCTTCTAGTTTTCCTAATTGTTTAGCTATCCTAATCATTAACCGCTTACATAAAACACAAGTTAATTTTCGATCGCAAGTTTGTTTAAAACCTTCCAAGTTATTGTCGTGGTTAATGAAATATATTTTCAACTTATCATCGGTAAAGGTTGTTAAATTATTTACAATTTTTATAACTTTTTTTTTCAATGAATCTTCGTAATCGTCTGAAGTTAAAAACGTGAGAAAAACAGGAGTAAAACCCCTTTTTATCATTACATATGCTGCGATTGGACTATCCAAACCGCCAGAGAGTAAAGATATAAATTTTCTTATTATTCTCACCAATTTTTAATTTGCTGTTAATTCTTCTCTATCCCATTCTTTTAGATATTCATTGAAATCATTAAGTAAAATTTCTCTTGATATTTTTATTTTATTCTTGTATTCGAGCTTTTTGATCTTTACCATTAGTTTTTTATTTCTTCTTAAGTGTTCTTGAGCATTAGGATATTCATTTTTAAAAATTTCTTTAATTTTAGCAAAATCCGCTTTTTTTAATAAATCGTAATTTCCATCTACATAATTGCATAAAGGATCAACGCTTATTTGAAAATTAAATGCATCTACTTGTTTTAAAGCCAAGGGGTAAGCCTTACATGCTAATGGCTTCACTTCTTGAACTGTACAGCCTTTATTTGCGTCATAAAACGGGCACCCATGAGTATCGTTGTCTAATCGTATTTTATAGGTCACGACAAGGATTTTTTCATTTAATACATCAGGAAAAACTAAATCTTCTATGATTTTAAAGGCAATACCTCGTTTTTTCGCGATTTCAATCAATCTATCTGCTTCATCGGGATACAACGGAATTCTCTTTTTGAAATCAATTTCATGACAACAAGTCCCGCATTTTAGGCATTTATAGTATAGCTCGGTCAATTCTTGAGGATTACAACAATATTTTATAATAATCGGTACAAATTCCGATATATCTAATGGTACTTTAGAAAATATATTTTTTGTGATATTATGATTATATTACTTTTACAATAAATTACGTGTCTATTAGGATAACACATTGATTTTAAAGAAATAATTATGACTCTAATAATAGCAAAACAATAAAACGTAGGGTATAAAAAGTGACTGAGTCTGGGATAAGGGTAATTAAACATTGTGATTTTAATGAGGATGATTTTGTAGACCCTATATGTATTTTAGGGATGCCGGGAATAGCTGATGTTGGAAAATTCGCAATAGATTCTTTAATTGGACAACTCGATGCTAAGAACTTTATGGATTTTATCTTTGACGACTATCCCGCGGGAGCTATAGTTGATGATAGTTTACTATCTGCTCCCAAAGCAGAGATATTATATTGGAAAGATCCGAATCGAAAGAGAGACATTTTTTTAATCACTGCTGATGCGCAAAGCTTAACACCTAAAGGGATATATAGAATTTCAAACTTTCTTACAGAGATAATATATCAATGCAAAGTCAATTTAATTATAGCTTTAGGAGCGTATCCAGTGAATAGTCGTAAAATAAATGGAAACATTCCTAAAATTTATGCAAGTTCAACCAATCGAGAATTACTGACAGAATTTTTAACGAAAAACAATTGTAAGAAAATCCAGAAGGGAGTAATTATCGGTGCTAATGGTTTAATCCCTACATTAGCAAAGGCGAGATTTAATTTAGATGGTATTGTTCTTTTGGCGGAGACAGATAATATTGCCATGGTAAATGAAGATATTACCGATTTAAAAGCCTCAATAACCCTTTTAGAAATGCTGAAGAAGTCGTTTACATTGCCAATTAAAAAGAAATACTCTCTCGATAATATTGATGATATAACAAAAAATCTTCAGAATAAACGAGACCAACTCGAAAAAGATCTAAACACATTTGAATTTGTCGATACTGAAGATAAGAGAAAGTCATTGTATATTTAATTTTAATTATTTTCCTTAATTTATTAAAGATCTTAGGAATTCTACTAGCTTTCTAGATTATTTGCGAAAATTATTTTAACCTTAGTTCATTAGTAAAAGTATGAAATATGTATGTGCTAGAAAAAGCTGTGGGAAAGAAGTATCTAAAAAAGAATTAAGCGCTTTACCTGGAATTAAATGTTCTCACTGTGGATTTCGCATCTTATATAAAAAACGCCCAGATGTAATAAAAAGAATAAAAGTTCGATAATTTTTTTTATTTAGAAGCAAATCACTTCTAAAGGCATTCTATGGTTTTAAATCAAATCTTAAATGATTGACCATTTCTTTATACCTGTTTCTTATTGTAGCTTCCGTAACTCCTGCCGCTAATGAGATTTCTTTTTGAGTTCGGCGTTCTCCTTCTTGGATTGCCGCTACATATAAAGCAGCCCCCGCTAAACCAGTGGGTGCTTTTCCCGCGGTAATGTGATATTTTTTAGCTAATTTTAATAGTTCTGCAGCTCGGTTCTGAGTTCTCCCTGAAAGGTTTAGTTCCGCACAAAATCTTGGGATGAAATTTATTGGGGAGGAAACTTGAATATTAATTTTTAATTCGTTTAATATAAGCCTATAACAGCGAGCAATCTTTTTTTTATCAACGAGAGCAAATTCAATAAAGTCATCAAGAGTTTTAGGTATATTATTTAATCTACAGGATAAATATATTGAAGCGATAAGCATTGCTTCAATAGATCTTCCTCGAATGAGATTTTTGTGTGCCATTTTTCTATATATGTGCGCTGCTGATTCTTTTAATTCTTTTGACAAGGAAAGTTGCGAAGAAAAGCGATCTAGTTCATTCATCGCATAGGCTAAATTTCGATCTATAGATTTATTAGTTCTCGTTCTTACATGCCATTTCCTTAAACGATATACTTCAGCTTTCATTTTGGGGGTTATACTTTTGCCAAATGCGTCTTTGTTTTTCCAACCAATCATTGTGCTCAATCCTTTATCGTGTAACGTTAAAGTTGTTGGTGCTCCTACTCTAACTTTTTTACTGGCCTCTTCTGAAGAAAAAGCTCTCCATTCTGGACCAGAATCAATGATTTTTTGACTTAAAACCAGACCACATACATTGCATATGATTTCGCCGCGAGCGTTGTCAGATACTAAATCAGCATTCCCACATTCTGGGCATAAATTTAAATTATTTTGAGGCATTGAAAGATCCAATTACTTATACCCACATATATTTCAAATCCTTAATTTCTATAATTAAAGTCATACATTTAAATGTTTGCGTTTTATGGATTTATCAGTTGATAAAATTCACATTTAGAATTTTTAGTGTACGACATTTCACCAAAAATTTTTAATAAGATGGAATTTTCTAATTATATAATGCGACATAATTATAAAAGCCACGGGAAACATTGTTATCTACGATCTTTTCAGACATCTTGTAAAAAATGTGGTGCAGATGTGTTGTATTGGGAGTGTACTCACGGAAGCAAGATTTTTTTTGAGTACCCACCTTATGGAAGATTACAGAGGCATTATTGTCGGAAAGTACATGGATTATTAAATAAGAGGAAAGAATTTCCAATTGTAGTCAAACGACCTAAAGGTCTTTTAGAAGACCCATATTTTAATTGTCCTGTGTGTGGGAAGATTTTTAAAAATGAATCGTCACTACAAGATCACTTCAAAGAACTTAAAAAAAACGATTTAGAGCATTTTTTATTTACGAATGATAAAATAATTTTTGAAGATAAATTCAACAAAAAGGATAAACTAGACTCTGAAAGCGATAAATTTCAATATAAACCCAAGTTTGGGAGAATAAACATAAAGACTTCAAAAGAAGAATAAGTAATTAACCAAAATTTTTAATACAAATTTTATAATTATATTTATACTAATATTATTATTATTTTTACACTAGGTTAATTAAATCTAAAAAATTGGAAATAAAAATGCCCATTGATCCAGCCACTGTTGTTAACAAATTATTACAAAGAGATCCCAGTATTATTGCTGCTGCTCTAGTTCAAGGAAGAGATACCATTCTTTACTCAACAGATAATTGGGATGTTAGCGCTGACATTAGTAAAGTCATATCAAGCTGGAATAGTATGACAGCGCAATTCATTATGATTTCAGGCGTAAAATACTCTGTTCTTCAATGTACCTCGGAAAGATTGGTAGCAACTTCAATTAGAGGTGAAGGACACATTCTTGGAGCAAAGGATGAAGAACATAAGTTAATTATTTATCTTGAACCTGACGGTGAGCCTATGGGAGCAACGATGGATACAGCGAGAGCGCTTTCACAGCTAAGCTCAAAACAAAACTATTTAGATAGTAGTTCTCAACTAGGGGGCGCAAGTAGACCTTCCGTATCAGCCGCAGTAAACATCGACCCACAATTAAAAGGTGAAGTTCAATCTTTCTTAGAATGGATTAAGGATGGTGAGGGGTTATCAGGATACATCAATTATTATCTTCAACAAAATAATGCACCTATCATTTCCGAGCTTTCAAAGATATATGCCGAGTTAAGGCAGATATTTGGGGTATAGTTTTATTCTTTATTTAAACAGGAGTCTTAATCAAGTTATATTAGGTATATTCACATAGAGTTAAAATACTAAGGTTAGTGAGAGTATTGGAGAATCCAGGCAAAAAAGCTAATACCACATTAAAAAACAAAGACGATAAGCACAAATCAGAAAATGAATCGTCCAAAAATCAAGATACTAGTAAAACTAAGGGACAAATGAGTGGAGCAAAACCAAAAAAAGAAACTGTTAAGAAGGGGAAAAAAAGTCTCTCAACTGAAGAAGATTTTGAATTGGATATTCCTTTAGTCCCTGAATCACCGAAACAAAAAGATAAAATAACAATAAATTCTCCTGGTCTTTCTCCGGACTTAGTTACTAAAATGAAGAAGCTCGATTCTGGAAAAAATAAAGTCGTATTAGTTAATTGTGAACGATGTAAAGAAATAATTGCTGTACCTATCCCGAGAGCTTTTGTGTTAAAGTCTGAATTACCAGTTGTTCCCGTAAGTTATGTTCACAAAAATTCTAAGAAAAAAGATCAACACTGTATTACTCTTTATCTCGATCATGATTTTGACATACGTAGGCAACGAATTTCTGATGTAGTTTTTTCTCCTAAGTAAATTTTATCGTAATATTAATACTATCTAAACTTTTCGTTATAAATTCAAAGTTAAGACAGATATAAATGCTATAAGAAATGGAATAAAGCACAATAAGCAGAGAAGAGAAATAAAGCTGTTTCTCCATTTTAAATCGTTCGGATTTAAAATTGTATTGCAATTGTGACAAACCTTCTGACTTGCGTCATTGATTTGAATACTACAGTTATAACAGCTTTTCAATGTTTTATTTTTATCAGTAGGAAAGCTTTCTTTAGATTCAGACATTAAAAATCAATGATTAATATTTTTTAAAAGAATTAAAAAAATGCTCTATACTATATTATATAATTTTAAAGATAATTTAAATAATAAAGACATTGTTTTATAGGTGATTAATCGATTTCTGGTTATATAGGTAAAAGAATTAGATTAGAGAGGATTTTCAACCGGGAAACAAAAAGAACAATCATAATTCCCATGGATCATGGTTTAACTGAGGGCCCAATTAAAGGAATTGACAGAAATTTAGGAGATGTGGTTAATAAAGTTGCTTTAGGAGGAGCAAATGCAGTTTTAGGTCATGTAGGGATTCCACTTTATGCCCACAGAGGTTATGGTCCAGATATTGGCTTGATTTTGCACTTATCGGGTTCGACTTCAATAAGTCCAGATGCTAATTACAAAGTTTTAGTCAACGACGTATTAGAAGCTGTAAAGCTAGGTGCTGATGGCGTCTCTTTACACATTAACATAGGAACAAAAACAGATCCGGAAATGTTGGAAATTTTAGGTAAAGTTTCGCGAGAATGCCGAGAATTCGGGATGCCCCTTTTAGCTATGATGTATCCTAGGGGTGAAAATGTCGAAGACGAACACGACGCTCAGGTTGTCAAAATTGCTGCTCGAGTTGCTGCGGAACTCGGTGCAGACATCGTAAAAACCAATTGGACAGGAGATCCTGATTCTTTTAAAGAAGTTGTGGACGGGTGCATGGCCCCTGTAATTATTGCAGGAGGAGTGAAAGCCGGTATTAGTGATCTATTAGAAATAACAAAACAATCAATAGATGTTGGTGGTGCAGGAGTCGCTTACGGTAGAAATGTGTTTCAAGCGGAAAACCCTAGAAAGGTCGTAAAAGCGCTTTATTTAATCGTTCATGAGAATTATGATGTAAATGAAGCTATAAAAGAATTGAGATTATAAACCTAATTTAAAAAATATTTTAGTATTATCTCGAGAAATGAAACTTATCATCGAAAGATCAAAGCAATTAGATAGAATTACGTTATTTATTTCAATCTTCAAATTACATAAAAGCTATCTTGTACTTATTTCCGACCAAGAGACTATGGGTATAGGCAATGTAACTTTAGGAATCCCCCCTACAATTGAAGGTATGAAAGTATCAGCAGCCACCCATCAATTGTTCGGAATTCAACAAAAAATATTAAGCAATATTATAGTAGAAAAAATTTCTTCTTTTTTCAATGCCCCTGTATTATTATTGCTGTTCTTAAAATCTATAAGCGATGATCACGAGATTTCTAAACCCTTGAGTTTATTTTTAAATGAGGTATTAACTGACATCCCAAAAGATAGTGATAATTAACTGTTTAATGATAGATGCTAAAACGAGTAATACAGGGAGTGGGACTCGAACCCACGTAGAGCTATCTCACCGGATATCTCATCAGAAACTCTGTTAATCAACGGAAATATTGATTATTGATCTTGAATCCGTGTTGTGAGAATTTTTCTCACAAAAGTCCGGCACCGTTGACCAACTTGGTTATCCCTGCTTAGATTTCTTATATTTTTTTATCTCTATTTTTATATTCTATATATTTTGATTTAAATTATTAAAATTATAAATAGGTTTTTCAATATTAAAATCCAGAAGAAATGAACAGAAACACGAATAAAACAGCCATAACACCAACCATTAATAACATTTGAATTCTACTTTTTTTCTTCTGCTTTTTTTGGCTTCCATGATAGTTGTCTCGACAATTTTGACTACAAAACTGCTTATCTGTTGGCATTGCTTTTCCACAGATTGGACAATGACTATGGGGTCCCCACTTCTTTTTAATTTGATCTTTCCAAGTAGATTGAGACATGCTTTTTTCTCTTATTTATGAACTTGTTTACTAAGTTAGTAAATTAATGCAAATTTTAATAATTTATCATTTAAAATCCTATTTTGATATAATTGTGCCGATAATTTCTTTTTCGTTGTTCCAAAATTTACTAAATTGATTTAATTTCTTTCCTGACATTACCAACACACTCAATCCACTTCTTTTTAAAATTTGTAGGGAAACGGCGTCAAAAATACGATATTCTCCAGCGGATGCTTGCGTATTAACTGAGGATTCTAAAATTAATTTTTGTAGGGAATCGTACGAAATTCTCTCTAATAATTTTGCGTCTTTATGAAGATTTGGATCTTTATCGTATATACCGTCAACATCCGTAAGAATGACTAATTTTTCTGCTTTTAAATACTCAGCAACTGTTATAGCTACTGATGTAGTTGATTGTCCTGGTTGTAAACCCCCCATTACTACGATTTTGTGCGAACTCATAGCTACCGATAGTTCTTCGAACGATTTTGGTACTTGAGGATAAGCTAACTCTTTCATTTCAGCTATGATTAATCGAGAGTTTATGCGCGAAATTTCAATTCCTATCAAATCACATAATACTTCATTCTCGGTAGAGGCTCTTATTGCTTGAATGTAATGTCTGGCTACATTTCCACCTCCGCATACGATAACGATTGAATTGTAGTTTTTGTTTCTTTTTATTATATTGCAAAATTCAGTGATTTTTTGAGAATTTATATTTCCCCCATCAGAAAAGAGAAGAGAGCCCCCAAACTTTATCACAATATTCTTTGTCATAATAAACTATAATTGACTTTTATTTTTTAATTATACATATAATTAAATTGATAAAAGTAAAACTTTGCGGGATATGGTAAGCAGCACTAATAAAATAATTGTTGAAGTTCCCCATCGTATTTCGGGATTTTTTGAAATTGTAGATAAAGAAAATGGTATTCCAATTGACAATCCGCAAAAGATAGGTTCTCGAGGAGCCGGATTTAACGTAAGTGGAGTAGGAAAAACAGCTATTTCTTACCAAAAGCTTGAAAGAGATGAAGAAAGTCGGTGTACGATTTATATTAACGAAGATAAATTGGATAAAAAAGCAGAAACAACATATTTCATATTTGATTATATTAAAAATCTAATTAAATACCCCATAAAAGTAAAAATTGAACACACTTTTGATTTGCCGGTTGGTTGTGGGTATGGTGCAAGCGGTTCAGGAGCATTAGGAACGATTTTTGGACTGAATAAACTTCTTAACCTAGGCTTGACCAATTTTGAAAGCGGAAGGATAGCTCATATTGCAGAAGTTGTTAATAAAACGGGGTTGGGGACTGTTTGTGGTCAATTAGGAAGAGGTTTGTGCGTTTTAAAAGAGCCGGGTTATCCTTGTAACTACGAGCGTTTACAAAGTCCGAATGATATTTTAGTCCTTTGTGGAACTTTCGGAACGATACAAACCAAATCAATCTTATCCGATGAGAAACTAAGTTCAAAAATAAAAGAAGCTGGGAAACTTGCTTTAGACAAATTATTATTAGAACCACATTACGAAAATTTCATTAAAATCTCATTCCAATTCGTAGAAGATACTAATATTATGGAAATTTTAGATTTAAATAAAACTAAAGAGTTATTAAACGATTTATTCAAATCAGATATTATTGGAGCAAGTATGAATCAATTAGGTCGCTCTGTATATGCGTTTTGTAAAAAAGGAAAAGAAAATGAATCGAATGAAATCTTTAACACATATAAACCGGATATAAAAACATTTAACTTAACAATAAACAATCAAAAGACAATCAATTTTAAAGAAAAATGAAAAGAAAGGAAAAAATTACATTTGATTATTATTTGTTTTTGTCGAATTTAACGATTTTGATTTTAACGTAGCAGCTTCGACCGCTCTGATCAGAGTTGCTCTTATTTTTGCGGACTCAAGTTCGTGTATCGCAGTTATTGTTGTTCCTCCCGGTGTAGCTACCATGTCTTTCAGCGCTGCAGGGTGTATATCAGTTTCTAATAGAAGTTTTGCCGAACCTAAAAGGGTCTGAGCTGCTAGTTTTAGAGCGATAGCCCTAGGCAACCCCATTTTTACGCCCCCATCGGCTAAAGCTTCAATAATAATAAATATGTATGCTGGGCCGCTTCCAGACAAACCCGTTACCGCATCCAAATGCCTTTCTTCTAATTCGACTACCATTCCTACAGCACTAAATATTCCTTTGACGAATTCTAGTTGATCTTCTTTGACATTTTCATTATGAGCTATTGCTGTAGCTGCAGCACCTACAAGCGCTGGCGTATTAGTCATTATTCTTATTAATCCTACTGCGGGATTTATAACTTTATTAATGTGTTTAAAGGACACTCCCGCAGCAATAGAAATTATTACTTGTTCGTTTGTAATTATCGGTTCAATTTCCTTTAGAACTGTATCTATGACTTGGGGTATGACGGCAATTATAATATATTTAGAGGCTTTTACCAATTCCTTGTTATTTTCCGCGTATTCTACCATGCATTCCTCAGATAAATTATTCCGTTTATTTTCGTCTATATCAAAAGCAATAATATTATTCTTATCAATCGTATTGGTGGAAATCAGCCTTCTCAATAAGGCAGATCCAATTTTTCCAGTTCCAATGATTCCTAATTCTTTTCTATACATAATATAAATTTATCAATGTAACCAAAATAATCTTATTAAAACAAACTAAAAAGAGGATAATTTTAGAGAAATCTTTTGAAATTCGACTAAAAAAAACTTATCGATATAACTCCGCTTTAAGTTCTTCTATGAGATGTCCTTTAATCAATCCGTTATTTCTATCGTAACCTTCACAAACCATGCTCCTAACGCCAATTATATCTGGCAAGATTTCTTTTATTTTAGGAAGTGAATTCTTCCTTAGATTTCCAGCAAGCGCGACTTCAAGATTAAATTCTTTTGCTTTATCTCTAAACAGTTTTAATTGCTCAACGGTTAGAAAATCAAATAATCCCTTTCCATCTTTGACATAAGTATCGAGCATCACGATGTCCGCACCTGATTTAGCTGCTATAAAAGGTAGGGATAAAAAATCGGGAGAACTTTCCATCCTTATCTTATCAGCATAACCTGCCGCTACTACTTTTATATTTTTTTTATAATCTTTTACAGCTTTTACAACTTTATTCATTAAAAATATACATTCATTTTCTGTTGTCGGACCTTTAAGTCCTATTTTTATAATATCTGCCCCGGCTACAGCAGCACCAAGAGCTGCTAATGATGCTGTTCCAGGTAAATTCGGGAAATCTCCAATCGTTGCGCTTAATAATTGAGAGCCGCTAAATTGTATTAAATTCTTCATTTGTTTTATAATCCAAGGAAAATTTGCTCCAAGTGATCCCTCGCTGGGATTTTTACAGTCAATAAAATCAACTTCTTCATATTTAACTACTACCTTAGCTTCTTCCAAGGTTTTAGGGCTCACCAGCAATTTAATTTTCTTTTGCATTATCAATCGAGTAAGATTTGAATCTTAAAAATTAATTTATAATAGTCAAGAGGTTCAATTATTATTAGATAATTTATCTTCCAAGCTATAAAATTTCTTTTGTTTTAAGATAAACGAAATTTAATCAAAATATATAAAGAACAATGTGATATAAAAATTTAAATTAAATAATTATTATTAAATATCAAAAAAATTATGAATTTATTATGTCCCCGAAAGAAATCACAAAAGTAGACATAACAAATGAGGTTTTTAGAGAGCCATTTGAAGTGATTAAACAAATATCCTCAAATTTAGATGGGTTAAAATATACTAAAGTAATTCAGACATTTGTAATGGAAGATCGAAGATTAAACCTCTCGTTAGAAAATGAAGGCTCCAGTTATTTCAAAGGTAAAGTAGTTTGGATTGGTAATCGGAAGGACGATAGTGAAGGAACTATCTTTTGTGTTGATACTAAAACCGAATTAAAACAGGTAAATCCTACTGCTGAAAACACCGAAAACGTTACGCTTGACATAAAAAAGGAGACGGTTAGGATATCTACTGCATCAAAAACAAAATGTGCTGTTTGTGGAAAGAATATTGAGATTTTTGATGAAGTAGCGGGGTGTCCAATATGTGAAGCGAAAGCCCATAAAGATCACTTTACAGATTGGGTTAGAATGAAGCATGCTTGTCCCGTGTGTAAAAAATCGCTAAATGTTTCTGGGTCTGGCGTGGTTTTTATCGATTAATTTATATTAATCTTCCTTAATTTTTCTAGTTCTATGGTACCATCATGTAACGCAGTCCCTACTAGGACTCCCGAGAAGTTGTGATGTTTGTACATTTCAATATCTCTAATATCCTTAATTCCCCCTCCTACCAGAATTTGTCCGTTGAATTGTTCCCTAATTTTTAGATAAAGAGGTGGAATCCCACCTATTTTTTGGCCTACTTTATAAAGATCGAGTAAGATAATTTTTTTTACGCCTAATTCTTCAATTCTTTTTATGGTTTCAGTTGGATGTTGGTTCCTTATTTCTTTTACATTAGTTATAATTGCTTCTTTGTACATATCTATACTTACAATTGTTTTATGAGTTCCCATGATTTCTAAACAATCGGAAATAACGCTTAAATTTTCAATGGTTTCTAAACCTAAAATTAACGAGTCTAAACCATAGTCTGAATACTCTGATATGTTTTTTGCAAAGATGATGCCAGGATCAATTAGAACTTTAATATCAGGAATTTTTAAAATTTTAGCGAATAATGAATAATTGGGTTCCCTTTTAAGTATGGCATCTAAATCCGCAATATACACTTCGTGAATTAATGTATCATTTTTAATTTTCGTTATTATTTCTACAGGTTCAGTACTTTTTACTACAACTGATTTTAATGGCTTATATTTATCTCGTTCACCCTTTATAGCGTGAACGGCCTCAGAATTTAGGATGTCAATTACTGGTATAATTTTAAATTTTATCATAACTCGACAAAAATATTAATTTTGAATTAAAATAACATCGACAAATTACCAATATGAAATACTCTTTTTTTTTAAAAATACTGATTAATTAATTATTAAATAATTTTATTTTTAAAGAATAAATTCTAAATTTATCTTTGAATAGATAAAACTATATATAGTGAAAGAAATGAAAACTGAAGCCTATATTAAGAAAATTATAGAAGAAACGGGATTATCTAAAAGTGAGATTCAAACTTTAGTGGAAGAAAAAAAGGAAGAACTGAAGGGTCTAATCTCGGAGGAAGGAGCTTTATTTGTGATTGCCAAAGAGTTAGGCGTCGATGTCGCAAGTGAGAATCAAGAATTACTCAACGATGTTGAGTTAAATATATCTGATATTACAGTAAACATGAAAAATATCGTACTTGTTGGTAGAATTAAGAATATAAACAATGTTAAGAGTTTTAATAAAAATAATGGGGAAACTGGATATGTAGGATCATTTGTGTTGCATGATAATACCGGTGATATAAAAGTTGTGTTATGGGATAACCAGGTGAGTATTTATAAAGACGAACGCTTTGAAAGAAACGAGATTGTTAAGATTTTTAATGGTAGCGCGAAAACTGGAAGGTACAGTGGAGTCGAAATTCATGTTGGAGGATATAGCAAAATCAGTATAGCTCCTGAGGATGTTGATCACAAAAAATTCCCAAAAATTAAAGAAAAATTCGTAAAAATACAGGATATTAACGAAGATTTAGGATCTATATCTACAGAGGGAAAAGTAATAAATCGTTTTCCTGTAAAAGATTTTATTAGAAAAGATGGTCAAAATGGTAGAGTAAGCTCAATAATACTGAGAGACTCGACTGGCAAGATTCGAATTACTTTATGGAACGAAGATATTGAAAAAATCGAAAATGTTGAAGTTGGGGATTTTATATCCCTGACTGACCTAACTCCAAGAAAAAGTAACTTTGCTGAAGGTAGAATCGATGTGCACGCAACTTCGTGGACAAAAATAACGAAAAAAGATAAAGAATTGAAAATAGAAGAAAAATTTGTCGATAAGATCGAAAAACTCCAACAAGAGAAGGATTTTGCTACATTTCAAGGAGTCATCACTACAATAGAAGACTTAAAAAAGGTTACACTAAAATCTGGAGATGAAGTTTCTTTATTAAGTTTTACAGTGAGTGACGATACCGATAGCATACGAGTGACAGCATGGCGGGATAAAGCAGATGAATTATCGAAATCTTTAAAGAATGGAGAGGGTGTATCTCTAAAGAATGCGGCTTTAAGGTTCAGTACTTATTGGGAAAAAAACGAAGCAACGGTAACATTAGACTCCAGTATTGATAAAATAGATTTAAAGATTCCAAATGTGAAACTCGCTGAAACCTCCTCGAAAGGAAAACAAGGTTCTTTTTCAAATAATATTACAGAAATAAATTCAATACAATCAGATGGGTTTTTCGAGATAAAAGGTTTAATTTCAAGTGAATTAAAGAATATTAGATTCTATGAAGCGTGCACTAATTGCAGAAGGAAAGTTGATAACTGTACTTGTGACCAGAAAGGAGATAGCAAACTGACAATGATCATCAGTCATTTTATCGAAGATGAAAGCGGTAGAATTAGAGCTACATTTATCGGGGAAGCGGCAGAGAAGCTAGTGGGCAGCAAAGCGGATCTGATTGCTAAAGTTAAAGACACCCCTGATTATGAAAAATTATTAGAGAATTTCTCGTCTGAAATTGTTGGAAGAGATATAACGATTAAAGGAAGGGTAAAATTTAGTGATTATAGCGATTCCTACGAGATAACTGCTTCAGATTTTCGAGATATTAAAGTAGAAGAAGAACTAGAAAATAGAATAAACGAAATTATAAATTAAAACAATTTTTCTTTTAGAATATTTTTTAAACTATTTTTGGTTTCTAATCCTTAACTTGAAATTAGATAGAATTTTGAGGTATCGATAGAAACCATGAAACAAGTTGACATTGTAGGGTTAGGGGAAATTGTTTTAGATTGGGTTACTGAAATACCACATTTTCCAAAACCTGATGAAAAGATCGATGCGTTAAGCGAGAATTATTTCCCCGGGGGAGTTACCGCAAATTATTTGGTAGCAGTGGCTAGACTAGGCGGTTTAAGCGGTTTCATAGGTGCAGTTGGAGACGACTCATACGGGGAACTCTTAATTGATGATTTTAATAAAGAAAGCGTAGATACGACTAATATTAAGAAACTAGCAAATAAAAAAACTCCGGTTAATTTTATATTCGTAGCTAAAGGAGAAAAAACGATAATCCAATCTCCTCACATGTATACAACTAAAATAAAACCCCACGATTTAAATGAATCTTATATAGCAGATTCTAAACTCCTGCACACTACAAATATTCATCAAAAATTGACCGAAAAAGCCCTCGAAATTGCACAAAGAAATGATGTTAATATCAGCATAGATTTAGAATCCCAAATTGCCCTTAGAGGATGGAGCAACATAAAAGATGTGCTTTTAAAAGCTGATGTTTTACTTCCAAATAAAGAGGGAGCAAAAGTTATTACAAAAAGTGATAATCCCAAAAAAGCAGCTGAAATTTTAGTGAAAAAAGGGATTCCAATTGTAATTATTACCCTAGGAAGTAATGGCGTATTAATAACTACAAACGACTTTCAAAAAAGGATACCAACTTATGAAATAAAAAACATTGTCGACACAACAGGAGCAGGAGATACCTTCAATGGTGCATTTTCTTTAGCTTATTGGATAAAAGGTTGGGATTTAGAAAAATCTTGTATATACGCTAACGCAGCAGCCTCTTTAAAAATTCAAAAACTTGGAGCGAGATCTGGAATGCCGAATGAAACAGAATTAAAAGCTTTTTTAAAGAAACACGAAGAAAATTACTTTTAAATCTTATAATTATGAAACTGGTTTGATTTAAGAATAAATCACACTTATATCTTTAAATTTACTTCCTTCAGTTAAAAGGTTTAGTTGTTTTAAAAAGTCTTTTGAAGATAGAGAAGTATCCTCTTGATTAAAAGGCCAAATTCCAATAAGAATATCGCCAAGTTTTTTTAAATTTCCGACCAAAAATCCTTCCTTTTTTCCATCTGATAAACTTGTGTAAAGGACAACTATATAATAATTAAAATCGTAATTAGTGTAGGAATCTCCAATTTTTACAACTTCCCTAATGTTTTGAAAATTTATTACATTTGTTTGTTTTTGACTTAGTAATTTTAGGGAAGAAAAAAATTGAGAGGGTACATGAATAAGTTTCTCTTGAATGATGTTTTTAAAGGTTAGTGAATACGATTCAGATGAATCTCCTATTAATCCTTTAAAAATTACCTTATAGAATATTGTGCTCATTGAAATCTAATTTATTTTTTATTGAAACTACGATATTTAAAGAGAAGCAAATGATGTTTAAATTATTATTCTACTTTATTGTTGTTATTAATTTCTCATCCGTTCCTGAATAAGAATGTTTTCCTCGGGAAATCCCAAGTCAATTAGGAATTTTTTTAGTTTGAATTTATGTTCCCCTTGAAGTTCGATCTCTTTCCCTCTAACAGTCCCTCCGGAAGCACATTTCTTTTTAGCTTGCGTAAGAATATCTTTTAAATTCGCATCTATATCTCCTTCAAATGTAATAACGGTAACAACACGGCCCCATTTACGGCGGGCATTAGAAATAATAATTTGTTGCTCATCTGCGCTTAAACTATCACATATACATAGGTCTTTTGGAAAACTACATATCGCACAAATATCGTCGTCTTTAATACTCTTTTTTCACAACCTTTATATTAAAACATTTAAAAATACAATACTAAAAAATAATAGACCTAAATCTTATAAAAACCTTTTTTTATTTTAGTTTTAAATAATTTTAAAAATATTAAGTTTTATAAAAAGTGTAGATTGGTTTAGCATTATTATAAAAACAAATTCTTATTTATAATATTTAAAAAAAAACGTACTTGAAATATGACATGATGAGTTCATGGATCTTTAAAGTGATTGTAGCGGGAGCAGGCGGTGTGGGGAAAACCGCTATGGTAACTCGATATTGCACTGGAAGATTTGAAGAAGGGTATAAAATGACGATTGGAGCAGGATTCCACACAAAATCTGAAACACTTGATAGCGGGGAATCAGTTAAAATGCAATTATGGGATTTTGCAGGCGAAAAACGATTCAGAGAACTCTTACCAGATTATTGCAAAGGCGCTAGTGGAGGATTAATTTGCTTTGATATAACAGATTACGATACATTCAGAGACATTCCAGTGTGGCTAAAGATTATACGCCAAAAAGCAGGATTTATCCCAATTATCCTCATGGGGATGAAATGGGACCTGGGAAACCATGAAGTCGATTTCGAAATCGCTAACGAATACGCTCTAAAAGCTAAATGCAATCAGTGCGTTTTCACA
>JABXKD010000004.1:76788-92591 GCA_013375475.1 Promethearchaeota archaeon | reverse complement strand
GATCAAAACAATGAGATATTTAACTAATTTAATTATATTGTTTGCTGTATTTATCTCTAATTTCTCGAGTTTTACAAGTTTTAAGATTTGCTTTTTAACCACTAGATAAATGATATAACCTATAACAATTGCTAATAATGATATAAGTATTGGAAAAAAATATATAGATAACCAACCTAACAAGACATCTAAGAAATTTTGAAAAATCATTAGTGTTTCCTTGTTACTTTCATTTCTTTATTTACTCTATTTAATCTATCCATCTCATTTTAATTTTAATATGGATACAAAGGATGAAAATATAAGCATATATCAACAAGAAATGATTCTATTTAAACTTAATTTGCTAAAAATTGTCCCTTTATTTTACGGGAACATATAGATTAATTGAGACTTGTGATCAAGTTTAAAATCTTACCAGGGTGTTAACCACTTGTGTGATAATATTGAGAGTTATTTCTCAATAATATGCCTTAAATCTAAAATTTCCTCTTGATATTTAATTATATCTCTTTCTAATTTAGAATGTTCTTCATTTAGGGAAATTAACTCTTTCTCAAGCTGTTTTGATGCTTCTGCGATCACATTTTCATCTAAACTTTTCAATTCATCATGAATAGACTGAAGTTTCTCCTGATTAAGTTGGAGAAGATTTCGAACATTTTGCAATATTCCTTCTTTCATTAATATTTCTTCAAGAATTATTTCTTCTTCATTCATATCTATTAAAGATTCTATTCTTGTAATGTATCTTTTAATTGAACTTAGGTTTAAATCGGTCTCCTCTTCTTTCTTGAAAAATAAAGCAATGTTACTCTCTTCCCCGAGTTTTAGAATGATAACGGAAACATTCTCAGTTTCAAAGATTAATTTCTTATAACTATCCATTTTGAATTGGCTGAGTTCATACACATTTCTAACATGATGTATAAGTTCTGCTAGATTATCACCTAATTTTGGGATATTTATATCATGTTCAAATGTAGTTTGAAATATAGTACCGTTATTATAAAACATTACAATATGAATTACTTCTGGGAGGGCTGTCTTTATTCTACTTAAATTTTTAAAAACCAAAATTGTTTCACCTTATTATTATATCTCTGATTTTTTTTGTAATTTTATTTATCTGAGAAATAACTTTATTGGGACCAAATTTGTGTAATATAATAACAATAACCATTATAAAAATAACTGTTCCTAAAATTATGAGTCCAACTATCAGATTAAATACCACCGTATAATAAAGCGAAATCAATATTAATTGATAGTTTGTTGTAACAAAACCTAATTTAAAAAAAGATTTGTAACTAATCGGGCGCTTATTTTGTTCAGCAATATTTACAACTAGTATATTATCACCTAAAGGGGTCAAATTGTCTCCCCAATTTGCTCCAATAGCAAGACTATAAAAAATTTTGTTTCTATTTATTAACGGAACACTTCCTGCCATAGCATCTGCCACAGGAATTAAAACTTTTGTTATTGGAATATTATCGATACAACTACTTAAATAAGCAGAGAACCATAACAGAATTAATAGTTGCAGATAGAGATTTACTCCCCCTATATTTAGAAGAGCTATACCTATTGCATCAGTTACACCTGTGATTTCTAAACCTCCCGCAATTATAAATATCCCCAATAAGTAAAGGATAAGTTCAAGATCGACCTTTGAAATTATGTCTTTAGGATTTAATCTTGTTAATATAATTAAGATTAAAGCTATGCTTAAAGCTATCATATCAGGAGAGATTAGAGAAGAAGGAATTACAATAAGTAAAACCATTAAAATCACAAATGAGATTAACGATTGGTACAATAATCGTCTACTCTGCACCACATTCCATACATTAAATTCTTCTAAAACTTTTGGTCCCCCTGTTGGAACTTTTAACTCGCTTTTATATAGTAGAATGAAAAACGCTAATGTAAATAAAAACACAATTAAAGAGAGCGTACCAATATTAAGAAAGAATTCAAAAAATTCTATATTTGCATAAGTTGTTATTAAAATATTAGGAATTGAAGATATTGAGAAGAGCGTACCACCAATGTTTACTAAAACTGCTTGGGTTAGTATGTAGGGAGAAGGATTTATATTCAATATCCGTGATACTGTGATAGTTAACGGAATTATAATAATAACAGTTAAAATATTATTTAAAATTGCTGAAATAAAGACTGTGACTGTACAAAAAATAATCAATAGAAGAACCGGTTTCCCTCTGGACAATTTGATTAATTTACCGGCTATGAATTGGAATGTGCCTGCTTCATGAGCGATTTGAACTATCATCATCATCGCTAAAATTAATATTATTGAATGTAGATTTACAAATCCGTCACTTGGAGTACCAAACAATAAATCAACTATTATTGAAAAATCGTAACCCTCAATAAAAATTAACACAAAATAAGTTATCACAGCACCTAACAGTGAGGAAATTGCCCTATTTAATTTATTGGTTATAATTAAAATAATAACTGATAAAAAACATCCTAAAATGAGAATAGTACTGATTATCAAGAATCTTTATTATAGTTTAATTAGTAATATTTTCATTAAAATGAGGATAGGTTAATATACTTT
The DNA here is from genome assembly GCA_013375475.1 of Promethearchaeota archaeon. Taxonomy (GTDB): domain Archaea; phylum Asgardarchaeota; class Lokiarchaeia; order Sigyniarchaeales; family SOKP01; genus SOKP01. Next base: position 89,998 of record JABXKD010000004.1, on the reverse strand, counting down.
ATTAAATGAGTTTCTATTTTAAAATAACTAAAAATTTTTATAAATCCTAATAATAAGAAATATATAACTACCTTTATATGAAAAGTGATCTTTAATGAGTGACGAATCTAAAAAAAAGGGGATTACTTCCTCAAGTATTATCAACGGGGTAATATTAATGATACTTTCAACAATTGTATTCTTCTACACTGGCACAGCTCTGATATTTTTAATCTATGTATTCACAATTATCATCTTAATATCAGGTATCTCAAGAGTAAACATGTCAATCAATAATGAGAAGCTGAGTAATATTGGAAAAGCGACTAAATTTATCTCTGGTTTTGTTCTAATAATAATTTCATTTGTAATATTTATTACAACTTTAGGAGATCCAACATTCTCAACAGATATCTTAATTTTCTTACTTACAATAGGTTTAATTATTATAGGAATAGCCAGAGTAGGGACAGGAGTAGTGAATGAGAAATTTATCAAATGGTTCAGAATTCTACTTATAATTGTGGGGATTGTTACAATTGTTCTAAGTTTCAGTTCTATACTCGTTGCAGAATTGGATACTATTATAACAATTTACCTCATAGCAATATCTCTTTTTGTCAACGGTTTTACGCGATTTCTTTACGGCCTAACAGGAACAGAAAAACTTAGCAAAAAGGAATAATTTTTTTCTTTTTTTTAGTTAAAAAAAAACTAGAGTGTGAAATATTATGGATAAGAAAAAAGTCTTAATTATTACCGGAATTATAAATATTGTAATACTAGTTGCCGTTTTAATAAACATTATTGTTGTTTTTCCTTTAACAATAGAAACTACTTGGATTTATGGATTATACATAACAATAGCGGGTTTAAGTACTTATTTTATTGGTATTTTTCTTGTTGAAGGGCGTCGATTAGAGACAATAGGAACAGTTGTAGTATTAATTGGTGAAGTTTTTATTATTGCTTATTTTGCTCTTGTTTTAAGGAATCTTTGGATAAGTATTTTTATTATATTGCCTGTAATTACTTTTTCTGTTCTTATTATCGTTGCATATTATCACAGCAAGGAAATTCTTCCCAATCAAAACGCCTATAATGTCTCACTGATGTTGATATCGGGTTCTTTCTTCTTTTTCATGATTGAAGCTGCTTTCAGAGTGCCCAATTTTTTTCAAGAGGCAAATGTTCCAATATGGGCATATATTTTGATTGTTGGAGGAGCATTGATTTTTGTCTTCACAACCTGGAAAATCTTAGAAAAACCTAGTTATATCACAGCTTTAACAGGAGCGTTTATAATTAATATTGGAATACTAATGATAGAACTGTACTATCGTATACATGAAATCACAGGAATTTTCATGCTAATTTTCCTTCCCCCTGGAGCTATTTTCTTATTGCTTATCTTAATTAACTATAAAATATCTCCAAATGATTAGTGAAAAGCAAAAAACTTTTTTATTTTATATTTTTTTTACTCTTTTGAATATTCTTTAAGATATTCAAGAGTTTTTGGAAGATTTCTGTTCGATAAATGTAAAAAAAATGCAATTAAATGGCTACAAAAATTTGAGCGATGATAAACCCAATGGCAGTTATTATGCTTAATCTGATTATTTTCTATAATCACATCGAGATCTTTTTCATCTTGTTCATTCATTCTGAATCTTGCGTAACAATTGACTGGTGGGCCCCATTCAACCTTAATAATATCTACTGGAATTTTTTTAGCTTCTAAAATTCTAGAATTTTTTTTAAAATTAAAAAACATTTTACTAAATTCAACGATATCTAACTCATCTTTTATTAAATCAATTAATTTCTTTTTTACTGGCTTTAATTTCTCGTTTTCTGTAATCTTGATTTTTGTTCCTGAGATAAATTTTATTATTTCTTTAGCTGAAATATCTTCTAAATCCTCAAAGTTAAATTTAGTTTTACCCATTAAATTTGTTTTTAAAAATTCTTCTACTGAATAAATTCCAATTTTTTCCTGCTTCGATGTGTCTTTATAGAAGAATTTAAAATCCAAATTATTTATTAATTCGTCAAATATTTCTGGGAGGTTAAATTTATCCCAACGGGAAGCATTTATGTTGAATTTGCGGAATCCCCATATCATACCTACCCAAAAATGGCTACAAAATCCTCCATCTTTAGCATATACACAATTACATTTATACTTGAAATTTAAAGGTTCAGTTTTTTTCTCTAAATTTAAAAATTGAATATTTGTATATATTTCCCACTTGAAGCCTTTAAAGATTAACCTTATAATATTATTTTTATCATCAAACTGTAAAGATTCGAGTTTTGTTGGATTTTCTTTTTTAAAATATTTTGGGACTAGTGAAATAATCGAATTTAACGATTTTTGCTCCAAATCCTTTAAAAATGAGGGAAATATATTATTAGGAATTGATATTAAAATAAGATTTATTATGTCATCTTTATTTAAGTTTGAAAAACCTCTAATTCCATATTTTTTACATATACCCTTTAAATCTTGGACTGTAAAGGCTAATAAATAGATTTTAGCTTGTTCTACTTTATTAAAATTCATAGTATTTATCCAAACACTTTAATTTTATTGAATTTAAAGACTGTGATTCAATTAATCTCATTTAAAGTCAAACTCTAAATGTACTAAATTTGAGGTTTTTTCTTCCCGTGTTAATATAAGTTCTAACTCAAAAAATTCGGATAAAAGATTTTTGTATAAGAATGAAAAGTAATTTGAAAAAATCTCATCTAAGTCATGTAAACCTCTAAAGATTAAAATATTCTTTTGAATCTGAATATCGATAGTATTAAACCATTTTAATCCATTTTTTCCAAATAATTCAATTGAAACTCCCGTATAAGACTTCAATGAATCGTCATTCATAGGTTCTGCTACCAAAAATTTCATTAGGTCAGAATATAAGGAAGAAACTTCATTAGCTAAACTATTTAAATCTTCATCATTCACTTTAGATAAAAATTTAGAGAATGTGGTTTTAGATATCATAATCAAGTTGTTATTTTGATTAAATAATTCTAAATTAAGCCATTGCTCAATAGCATCTTTGGCAACCAAACCACGCGACTTATTCTCCTGCTGTGCAATTAGATCTAGCTTGTTGAGTACTTCTTCCGAAAGCCTAAAACCAAGATAATTACTTTTCTTTGAAGGATTTTTTTTTGCCATTTAAAAATACAGTATCCTTTTTTACATTAAGTCTTGTGATAAAAATATGTTTTCAATGTATATAAGGTTGTCGATTCTAGGAATTGTTTGCATATGAAAACATTTAAATATTATGTTATCATGATTAAGAATTATCTTTAAAAATAATTAAAAACTGATGAAATATCATAAAAGGAGTGGAGAACCGATGGAAATGAAAAAGAAGTATGATTATGAATCTGATGAATATGAAGACGATAATGATGAAGAGGAAGAAGAGGAGGAAGAGGAGGATTATGAAGATGACGACGAAGACGAAGATTTAGAGGACGAAGATGAGATTTATGGATAGTCTAAATAAATGATGAAGTTAGGACAATTTCTATAAAAAAATTTACTAAAAAATGTAAAAAATAAACACAAACCAAATAAAAAGAGATGATGAATATGGAAGAGATTAAAAATGTGGAAAGATTAGCAGATGAAAATTCTATTATAGCGAAACAGGAAGAAGAATCTGCAAATGAAATGAAGTCTTTAGCTAAACTAACAGTAAAAAGAGCTAAAGCTAGAGAAATGCTTGTTGAGGCCGAAGTTGAGCTTACTAAGGTAAGAGAACGCTTAGCTGAGAAAACAAAGAAGTTAATTGAAAAAAAAGTAAAAGTAAAAGATCTATTGCAATATGGTGATGAAGGTTTAAAAATAGAGAAAGATCAAGCTATTTATAATGAAAGGGTTGCTGAAATTCAAACAAAGATTGCTGAAACTCAGCGTAAGATAGCAAATGGAGAAACTGAAATTGCGGAAGTAAAGGTAAAACTTGCTAATAAGAAGCTTCATATAGCTAAAGACAGAGGTAATCTAGCGAAAAAGATGTTAGTATATGTTAAATTAGTCAGTGAAAATGCTCCTAGCGAGAAGACTTCAAGAGCAGAGGAAACTTACCTAAAACTTCAGAAAGATTTAAATAATCTTGAAACTGATATCACGGAAATAAATAAGAACTTTATTAAAAAACAGAATAAATTAGCTGATCTAAAGAAAGAACACTCAGAAAGATTAGCAGAAAGAGAAAAAATCAGACCGCCAGCCACTAGTTCTTAAAATAGCTAAATCTTTTTTTTAATTTTATAATAACAATTAAAAATTGTAAGATATAAATAATTATAAGATAAAATGGCGGATATTTCCCTATTTTTCCTAATAATCGTTTTAATTGGACTTTTAATTATTGCCGGGATATTAATTATAAAAGTAATTATAGCAGAAATTAAAAATCCTTCAAATGAACAAATTATTCTTTTTGCTTTACTTGGGATAATAATACTTTTTCTAATTCCCTTTATTTTAGGACTGTTCCAAATTTTATAATATTCCTTATTTCTATTTTATTTGTTAATCTCTTTCAATTAACCATTTTGATTATAGGGATTAAGTAAATAATTTTAGGATAAAATACTAACAAGTTAAGCAATTAATCTTCTATAGGAAAAATTTGTTTTATAAAAAAGAAGAGAAATAAATATTTAGTTTTGAAGTTCATTACGGAATTTTACTAATCTACCTGGTTGATTTGACATCATGGCGTCTATATATTCACCCTTGTATCTCATAGTAAGTAATTTTTTCATTGATCTTTTAAAGAGAACGCCCCAAACACAAAATTTGAAGCCATGGTCTTTAACTCTTTTAAATAGTTCGAAATTTGTGTAATTATAGTTAACATTAATTCCTTTAATGTTTAACTTTCTCATATCATCGAGTTCAAAATGTTTATCTTCAATTACAGAATGTTTTAAAAACACAGAATTGACCAACATAACGTTCTTATCAAAATTTCTAATTTCAGTAAAAAAATCGCTGAGAGAATCTGGGCGCGTTGAAGGTTTAGCCAGTTCTATGTGATCTACTAATCCATACTCCTTCGCGGTTTTAATGATTTGTATTCCTTCTTTCGGATTGGCGATATCAAAATTATATCTAGTATCTGAGTTTTTAAACGCTTCGAAAACTTCGCGTAGAGTAGGGATTGATTCGTTATTTTCAAGTTTAAATTTTTTGATTTCTTCTATAGTTAATTCTTGGATTGGAACTTCTTCCCCGTTTATTTTTAGAGTATTGAAATACGATAGTATAAGTTCGCCTTCTTTTGATAGTTTTGTTTCAGTTTTTATTCCATCGACTCCCATATCAATTGCATTCCGAAAAGATGAGAAAGAGTTTTGCGTACCTGTGAATCCAGTCCCTCGATGACCCCATATAATTGTTTTGTTCAAATTAAGCACCTCCTGTTTCATTTATAATTTCTGAAGCTAGCTTTACTATATCAGAAAAAACGATTCCGTATTGGAGATCCCCTTCAATTTTAAGATTTCCGTTGAAAAATTCGTCGAAAGCTTCCATTTGTCCCTCAAGAATTAGATTTATGCTTTTCTTAGGGATGGTGAATGTTATCGGAGCTTCATCTTTTACTCCTTTATCACATATATAAACTCCGTTTCCAAACTCGACCCAGAATTTAAAATCAGAGTCAGGTGTATTTATTTGGATGATCTTTTTATCGAAAAATGTTAGCTCTTCCTTGAATTCTTCGTTTTCTGAGGATAAGCGCTCGAAAGTTTTGTTTAATTTCATGATATTCCTTTTGGTGCAACAGCTCTCACATATATATTCATCAATCGAGATAGTTCCACAATTTTCCATATAACACTCCATCTGATTGGTTTCGGTATTTATGCTAAGGCTATGAGCGCATTGTAAAGGTAAGGTTTCAATTTCATTTCCACAGCCAGTACAAGTTAAATTCATTTTTATTTCACCATTTCATTTATTTTTTTATTTACTTCAATTATAGTTCATAATTAATAACCATTTTAAAGATAGAGGCTCAGAATTATAATATTCTAAGCGCTCAAGATTATAGGATTGACATAAAAATCAAATAAAATCTTTAAAAAGTAAATTTCCTCACAAATTTGGTATTAAAATAGTCTTAGAACTAACCTCGGATAAATCTTAATACTTCTTTCATAAAGGCTGGTAAATCATCGGGCATCCTTGATGTTATTAAATTTCCATCAACCACAACTGATGAGTCTTCAAATTTTGCTCCAGCGTTAATCATATCGTCTTTTATTGCATAATAACTTGTTGCTTTTCTCGCTTTTATGACTTTTGAAGATATTAAAACCCATCCAGCATGGCAAATCGCGCCAACAAGCTTATGTTGTTGATCTATTGTATGCACGAAATTAAGCACATCTTTATTTCTTCTTAGATAATCAGGATTTTTGGTTCCACCAGGTACGATAACTCCGTCGTAATCATTGGGGCTAACTTCGTCAATTTTAAATGTAGGTTTAATTACGTATCCATATTTTCCTTCAATAGGCCTTTTTCCGAGACTAATTACAACACTTTTATGACCCGCTTCCTTTAACCGATAAAAAGGGTAAATAAGTTCTGCTTCCTCAAATCCATCTGTTGCTATTATTGCTATTTTTGCCAATTAATCATCATCTTCTTAAATTGCGTTCCGTTCTAAATCTAATTATTAAATTAGAACTTATGATATTTGATAATTTTGTTTATAATTTATCAATAAATCAACTAAAAACTAAGTTATTCCCTAGCGATGTAATATCTAAATTTTCCACTGGGATCATCAATCTGCCATGATTCAAAAAAATCGAAGGCAACTTTTCTATCCCAAATTTTTTCAATATTAGTAATTCCATCGTATAGGTCTGTTAAAAGATTTTTATCACACGGATATTTTCTATGTGAAGGGTAAATCTCTATATTCTCTTGTTTTTCGAATAATATAATCAGTTTCGAAAGAGATTTGAGGACGATGGGGAAATCTTCTTTTTTGGGTAAAAATTGATCCCCGTAATATGCGACATCACTGGTAAATAGTTCTTTTGTGGATGCCAATAAACAAATAGACCCAGTAGAATGCCCTGGACAATGTATAATCTCAACTACTATTTCACCCAAATCAAAAGTATCTCCATCCTTTAAAGGTTTAATAACATCTGCTGGGGGAATTAAGAAGTTTTGTGCTGCATATACTTTTACAATTTCATTGGGAGAATCTTTAAAATAAGAAACATCGTAAGGATTCGAGACCAATTTTACTTCATTTTCGTGAATATATACCTCACCAAATTCTACGTTCCCTAAAGGATGATCCCAATGGTAATGAGTGTTGAAAACTAAAAGGTTTCTTTTTCCTATCAGCTCATCGACAATTGGTTTTATAGGGAAAAGTCCACAACCTGTATCAAGTAATAGGGCAGTATGAGCCCCCAGAAGCAGGTAGATATTGAGAGGATCATTCGTATATGCAGGATGGACAAGAGAAATGTTTTCTTTTATAACATACAAGTAATCTTTGTGTTTTGAAATTTCAAAATGATTTTTTTCACTCATAATGACACAGCATAGATGAATTAATTTAAAGTATAAATTGCTTTCATCATATAAGATTTTTATACTTAGTACTAAATTCTTAGATTAAAAAATTCAGAATAGAATAGATAATGCAGAATTGGAGACATGAATATTTTCAGAAAGTTACCTCTAAGGAAAAGGCTATAGCACAGATTAAATCTGGAGATATTGTAGTGTTTGGTCATGCTGCTGGAGAACCCACAACTTTAGTAGATGAGCTTGTGAGACAAAAAGAACGCCTTAAAAATGTAAAAATTATTCATATGGTTCCGCTAGGAGAGTGTAATTATTGCCTTCCCGACATGAAGGATAATTTCAGGCATATCTCTTTATTTGCAGGCGATGGAACCCGAAAAGCGATAAAGGAAGACAGGGCAGATTATACTCCTGTATTCTTTTCAGAAATCCCTCGCTTGTTTAGAGATAACATTATCCCTATCGATGTTGCTTTAATCCAGTTATCACCCCCGGATGAAAACGGTGATATGAGTTTCGGTGTTTCAGTTGACTACACTTTACAAGCATCAAAGTCGGCAAAATTAGTTATTGCTGAAGTGAATAGACAAATGCCTAGAACAATGGGGAGTTCAATTCATTATTCTAAAGTCGATTTTATAGTTGAAACAGATAGATCACTGAATGAACTTACTCCCCCAGTTATTACTGAAATTGAAGAAAGAATAGGTCAGAATATTGCTTCACTAGTTCCTAATCATGCAAACCTTCAGTTAGGAATTGGGGGGATTCCAGATGCTGCTTTAAAATTTTTGATAGACAAAAAAGATTTAGGAATACATTCTGAAATGTTTTCTGACGGAGTTGTTGAGCTTTACGAGAAAGGAATCATTACAAATAAATTCAACAATTTAAATCCAGGAAAATTTACAGCAACTTTCTTGATGGGAACAAAAAAACTGTATCAGTTTGTCGATAACAATACTGATGTTAAAATGCATCCCGTTGATTATACAAATAACATTTTGAACGCTGGAAAGGTTGACAAATTAATTTCAATAAATTCTGCCCTCCAAGTTGATTTATTTGGGCAAGTTTGCGCTGATACTTTAGGATATCAGCAATTTTCGGGCGTTGGAGGGCAAGTTGATTTTGTTCGAGCATCTAGTTTATCCCCAGGAGGTAAATCAATTATTGCTCTTCCATCAACGAATAAAGCTGGAACCATCAGTCGAATTGTTCCAAAATTATATAATGGTTCGTGTGTGACAACTTCTCGTAACGATGTTCATTATATAATAACGGAATATGGCATTGCTAACCTAAGAGGAAAAACAATTCGTGAACGAGCAATAAGTTTGATTGCAATTGCTCATCCTAATTTTCGGGATCGGCTTAAAAAAGAATTTAGCGATCTTTCGGGCTATGAAATTCATTAATTATAACACATATAAATGAATCTAAATAAAAATTATACAAAAAAATTATGGCGAACTATAAATTCTGGCTTACTAAATTAGAAGATGAAATCTTTTGGCTCTATCTTAACAACATTAATAAAAAAAATACATTTGATCTTGCTGTAGCTAACGAAATGGATCAAATTCTTGAAAAAGAGATTAAACCAAATAATAAAATCCGAGTTTTGGTAATTACTACTTCTTTAGACGAAGTTTTTACTGTTGGACTTGATATTAAATGGCTCGTAACTCTTGAAGAATCTAAGGCAGGAGAAATGACTAGAACTCTACAGAATTTGTTTACTAAAATTGAAAAACTTCCAATTCCGGTTATTGCAGCAATAAAAGGATTGAACCTTACGGCGGGATTTGAGCTTATGTTATGTGCAGACATTATTATTGCTGCCGATAATGCAAAATTTGGTCAAGTTGAAACAAAGTGGGGGATGACACCTGCCGCGGGAGCCACTCAGAGATTAGTTCGCTTAATTGGCCCAATGAAGGCAAAGGAGTTAATCTACACTTCAAGAATCATTAACGCTCAAGAAGCTTTAAATATTGGTTTAATAAATGAACTTGTTCCGTTGTCAGAACTTGAGACAAAGGTAAAAGAAATAGCAAATATGATGGTAAATAATTCCGGGAGAGCCATTACCTTAAGCAAGCAATTGATCCAAATGGGGATCTTTAACAATGAGGAAGGTTTTCAAAAGGAAGGAGAATCTTTTCAAGAGCTTTTTTCTTCGGGAGACCCGAAACAAAAACTAAAGGAATTCTTGGAAAGATCGTAAATACATGTTAGAAAACGCTATAACAATACTCTATAATGGATGAATTTATCTTTTAAGATAGTTTAAATTATATTATATATTTAAAAAATAAAAATAACAAGACTTAATAGTGATTTTATGGAATTTTCGCTTACTGAAAAACAGAAAATGTTAAAAAAAATTACGAGACAGTTTGCTGAAGAGTATATTGTCCCTGTCGCTCGAGAAAGCGATGAAAAGCAAGAATTGAACGATGCTGTTTTTCAAAAAATGAAAGAAATGAATTTTTTTGGTGGTTGTATACCAGAAGAATATGGAGGAGCTGGACTTCACGAAGATACAATAGGTTTTAGCATCATAATAGAAGAAATTGCGCGCGGAGACGCTGCTTGGGGAATTACAACAGCAGTACACAATGGCGTTGCTGCGTATCCTATTTATAAGTTTGGTACGGAAGAACAGAAACAAAAATTTTTAATTGATCTCGCAAAAGGTAATAAGGTGGGAGCTTTCTGTCTTACAGAAGCGAATGCTGGAAGCGATGCGGGAGGAGTTCAATTAACTGCTGTTAAAGATGGAGACGATTACATACTCAATGGAACCAAGATATTTGCAACATCTGGTGGTATCGCGGGGACATTACTTGTAGTTGCTAAAACGGGTGAAAAAGATAGCAGGAAACAAATGACCGTTTTTATCGTAGATGCTGATACACCTGGTTATTCCGTGGGGGTTAAAGAGGATAAAATGGGAGTTCGAGCATCCAACACCTCAGAACTCGTATTTCAAGACGTAAGAGTTCCTCAAGAGAATATTTTAGGCAATCCTGGCGAGGGTTTTAAAATGGCAATGAAAATATTGGATTTTGGAAGAATAGGTATTGCCGCGCAATGTGTCGGTTTAGGACAAGCTGCATTAGAAGCCTCAATTAAGTATGCTAATGAAAGAGTTCAGTTTAACAAACCTATCGGAAGATTCCAAGCTATTCAATGGAAAATTGCCGATATGGCGGTTGCTATTGAATCAGCACGATTATTTACTTATAAAGCAGCTTATTTACACGATAAAGGAGAGGATTTTGGAATGGCAAGTTCTATGGCGAAATTAGTTGCTTCTGAAGCTGCGATGCTAGCTGCCCATGGTGCGGTCCAAATACACGGAGGTTATGGCTTAATGAAAGCGTATCCTGTAGAGAGATACTTTAGAGATGCAAAGATGGGTGAAATTTACGAGGGAACAAGTGAAATTCAAAGATTAGTAATTGCTACTACTTTACTAAGAAAAGGAGCTTAGTTGATATAAATGAGTTTCATTATTATTATTTAACTAATTTTTCTTTCATATTTTTGTTTAATATCGAAAATTTATTTTTCTTGAATAAATTATTCGTTTTAATAAAAAATTGATAGTATTTATTCTAAAGAGAGCTAAAAATAAAAAGGGATTTCGATTTGAAAATATTTGTTTGCATAAAACAAGTACCAGGCGTATCAGAGGTAAAAATAGACCCGAAAACCAATACGCTTGTAAGAGAGGGGATTTTATCTGTAGTCAACCCCAACGATCGAAATGCTCTAGAATTAGCTCTAAATTTAAAGGAAAAACATGGTGTTGAAGTTATAGTTCTGAGTATGGGCCCTCCGCAGGCAGAAGAAATACTAAGAGAAGCCTTAGCGATGGGCGCAGACAAAGGATATCTATTAACAGATAGAGCTTTTGCTGGAGCAGATACGCTTGCTACATCCTATACTTTAGCACTAGCAATCAAAAAAATACTAACTGAATCCGGTTCTGAAGAAAAATATCTTGTTATTTGTGGTGCTCAAGCTATAGACGGGGATACTGGGCAAGTTCCCCCAGAACTAGCCGAAGAATTAGGAATTCCACAAGTTGCGTATGTTTTGAATGTAGAATTAAATGAGAATAAATTAGTCGCTGAAAGAAAATTTAGAGCAGTTGAGATCGTAGTAATTGAAACAAAATTACCCGCGTTAATATCCGTTTTAAATGATATTAACCATCCTCGGTATCCTAGCATGGCTGGAATTCTGAAAGCACACGATAACTCCAAAATTATTCATTACGACGCCGACGCTTTAAACGCTGATAAATCTAAAATTGGATTAAATGGTTCGAATACCGAAGTATGGAAAATTTTCTCTCCTGAAAGAAAGGGTGATCGTGTTATACTAAAAGGAACAATTGAAGAAATAGTCCTACAATTATGCCAAAATTTAAAAAAAGATAAGGTTTTTTAGGAGGAGCCTAAATTGAGTATTAATATTGACGATGAACTTTGTACTGGCTGTGGAAACTGTATAGACAGCTGTCCCTTTGGAGCTATTGAATTAGAGGACGATAAAGCGAAAATATTGCCGAATTGTACACTTTGTGGAGCATGTGTGGAAATTTGTCCTGTAGAAGCTATAAAACTAGATCGTGATGAATATGCAGCTGAGAAAATGGATATCTCTCAGTTCAAAGGTGTTTGGGTTATAGCTGAACATTATAAAAAGAAGATTCATAATGTAGCTTTCCAATTATTAGGAAAAGGACGAGAATTATCAGACACATTAAGTGTAAAATTAACATTTGTAATTTTAGGAGATAGCTTCGACGAACAATTAGAAGATTTTGGCCAATATGGAATGGACGAAATAATATATGTGAAATCGCCTATTTTGAAAGATTACTATTCGGATTTATACGTAAAAGTGATTTCAGAGTTAATAATTGAAAATAAACCGGAAATAATATTAATCGGAGCTACCCCAACCGGAAGAGATTTTGCGCCAAGAGTAGCTAAAAGACTTAATGCCGGGTTAACTGCAGATTGTACCGCCTTAAGTATCGATCTCGAGACGAAGAATCTTCTTCAAACTCGACCTACTTTCGGGGGTAATATTATGGCTACGATTAGAACTCCCTCTAGTCGACCACAAATGGCTACAGTGAGACCTGGGATTTTCATAGCACCTAAAAAAAGGAAAAAAAAAGCATCTATTAGAAAAATTAATTATTCGTTTGAAGAAAAAGATTCTGTTTCAAAGATTGTAAAAGTTATCAATACGAGCAAAGCTATTGTGAATCTCGAAGACGCAAAAATTATAGTTGCAGGCGGACGAGGAGTAGGTTCTAAGGAAAATTTCAAACTTATTGAAGATTTAGCTAACGCACTGGGTGCCGAATTAGGGGGTTCAAGAATAACGATTGAGTTAAATTGGCTTGAACCAGATAGACAAATCGGCCAAACGGGAGTAACTGTTTCTCCAAAGCTATATATTGCCTGTGGTATTTCCGGGGCTATCCAGCATATTGTTGGTATGGAGAACTCTGGTGTAATTGTTGCAATTAATAAGGATCCCAGTGCACCTATTTTTAATGTTGCTCATTATGGGATAGTAGGGGATATCAAT
>JABXKD010000004.1:0-76778 GCA_013375475.1 Promethearchaeota archaeon | reverse complement strand
AAGAATAAGAAAAATGAAAAATAAATTATTATTAACTAAATTAATCTCGCTCTAAACTTTATCTAAACGACCGCCGTTTATCCCTATAATCTCTCCATTCATAAACCACGCTGCGTCGCTGCATAAAAACAATATGACTTCAGATACATATTTAGATTCTCCGATTCCTAAGGGGATCCTTCCAGAATAGTATTTTCTCCATTTACCCTCTTGTTTACTCAATAGCTCGCCAAGAATTGGAGTTTCGATTAAAGTTGGCATGACTGCATGCGTTCTAATGTTATAACGAATCAATTCTAACCCTGCTGTCTTTACCATTCCTATCATTCCGGATTTAGCTGCGGAATAATTTAATTGCCCGATATTTCCTTCGGCTGCTTGACTACTAATTGTAATAACTCGTCTATCGGGGTAATCTGCGATTTTTTCCTTGGGATTTTCTTTACAATAGGCGATCCATCGTTTAACACAAGCCTGTAAGGTTAGAAAAAATCCTTTAAGGTGCGTATTAATCACATCGTCCCATAATTCTTCTGATAATTTATGTATCATTCCATCTTTTAAAATTCCAGCAGAGTGAATTAAAAAATCAACAGTTCCGTACTTTTCAAAGGCTTGATTTACTCCAGCTTCAACGGAATCAGCTTTTCGAACATCTCCCTCGAAAAATAGAACATCGCCACCAGCATCTTTGATTTCTTTTTCGACTCGCTCTCCGTTTTCTCTATCAAAATCAAAAATTACAACTTTTGATCCTTCAGCAGCAAAATCTTTAGCGGCTTGTTCTGCTAATCCAGAGGCACCGCCTGTAAGAAATGCTACCTTTCCTTCAAATTTTCCCATTATATTTAGCCTTGAGATTTATTTTTTTACATAGACTATATAAAATTAAATCTTTAGTTCAGTATGATTCTGAATTACAGCATAAGTTTAAAATTTTTATAATTAAGAATACACTTTTAGGATGAGGTTTCCATTCAAAACTGTTCAATTTTTTTTACCGCTGTATGATAAATTCTTCTTTAAATACGGGTAAAATATGTTTGACGAATAACTATTCAATAAATGCTGATTAAAATTGAATAGAAGATAGTAGAAATAAAAAAAAAAGTAATGGAATGCAAATTCTTTTAGCGGGAAAAACTCATTCGTGGAGGAATAAATTACGGGCTAAAATCGAAACATTCCACTACAAAATAGAAAATCGTAATTTTCTAAACATAATATGGATTTTTTATAATTTAAATTTATCGATAATCGGCTAAATTTAGAAACGCTCTATTTGAATATTCAATAAATAAAAATGATAATAGAATATTTGAAATATCATATCTCTTACTTTATGTATATAATCGTAGATTTACAAATAAATGTGGAGATAATTCATAGATTTAATTAAAAAAAAAAGTTTTTCTCGAATTTCTTCAGACCTAAATCATTTTATTCAACCAAAATTAACCAAATTTGTGTGCTAAATTTTTGTTCGATAAGCTATTACAAAATCAAAATCGAAATTTATTAAGATCTTAATAAGGACAATTTCTTCATTAAAAGTGCGATTAACAGCTCTCTTTCAGTTTAAGGGACGATTATTTTAAATTTGATACTAAATTTCGAAATTAATAGTGATTATCAAATAATAGATAAAAGATATTTAGCTTAACGACTACCTTTTATTTTTTTTTACAAAAAATTTCTCGTATTAACGAAATTAGTATAGCTAAAATCTTATTTTTCTAATATCAATCCTAATATCAAGTTAAAAAAAAATTTCAATTCTCTGAATCCATATTTAGAAAAAAATTGGCGCCTCCCATTACCTTCCCATTATCTAAATTAACATATAATTTAATTAAATTTAAGAGATTAAGAAAAACTAAAGAGGATAGTAAAAAGCTTAATTTTTGACGATACCTAATCATGCAAATCAAAAGTTATAATTTATTAAATGTAGGCGTAGGAGGCCAAGGAGTAATTAGGGCTTCACAAATTCTTTCCTATGCAGCTTTATTAGAGAATTATAAAGTTAGAACCGCAGAGACTCATGGTATGGCTCAAAGAGGGGGTTCAGTTGCGTCGTATCTTCGTTTTGGTTCTGAAGTAGAAGGTCCACTAATTCCACGGGGGAAAGCTAACACAATTTTAGCTTTTGAGGCAAGCGAGGCCGTAAGGATTTTCAATTATGCGGGACCCGAAACAGTTTTTTTGATTAATGAGAATATTATCGTTCCTCCGCAAATTCACCAAATGGGTATAGAATTTCCAGATCTAACAGAAATACGCGATTTTTTAAAAAATGTATCCCTTAATATATTTTTTATAGATGGTGTTAAAATTGCTGCGGATTTGGGAAATCCTATAACAATGAATGTCGTAATGTTAGGAGCTCTAATTGGTTTAAAGGTTATGCCACTTAAAAAAGAAACGCTCGAGAAAGCTATCTTAAGTTACTTCCCTCCAAAATTACACGACATAAACAGGAAAGCGTTTCAATTTGGAATTGATAATGGGATAAAACTTAGGAGGGATTTTAACGATTAGACCCAATTTTGCTGATGAAGAGCCTGGAAAAAAAATCATTATGTTGGGAAACGAAGCGATTGCGAGGGGGATATTAGAGGCAGGAGTAATAATTGGCGCTGGTTATCCTGGGACACCTTCTTCCGAGATACTTCCCACACTAGCTGAGATGCAGAAATTTTTTCCGCATCTTAAATTAGAATGGAGTGTTAACGAAAAAGTAGGTTTTGAAGTAGCTTATGGAGGTTCGATGTCAAATGCACGCTCAGTCGCGGTTATGAAACACGTAGGAGTTAATGTTGCTTCAGATGCTTTTATGACGGCTTGTTATGCGGGAGCGAGAGGTGGAATGGTGTTGATCTCGGCAGATGATCCTAATTGTTATTCTTCTCAAAACGAACAGGATAATCGCTATTTCGGGTTACATGCTTTAGTGCCTGTATTTGAACCATCTACACCACAAGAAGCAAAAGATTTAATAAAATATGCTTTTGATTTTTCGGAAGAATATCAATCATTAGTATTGTTTCGCACTACAACCAGATTAAACCACGGGAGAGGGGATGTAGTACTTGGAGATGTGTCTCTTATGAATCGTGAATACGGTTTTGATTGGGATCGTTCTAGATGGGTGTGTTTGCCTTCACACTCGAGAGTACTACGCATGAGATTGTTAGAAAGATTAGATGAAATTTCCAAATTTGCTGATGATTTTCCTTTTAATTCGCTACAAATATCAGATGAAAAAATTAACGGTGTCAAATATGGATTTGTCGCAGCGGGAATACCCTACTCACAATTGTTAGATGCTCTTAATTTTTACGGAGTAAGTAAAAAAGTATCGATTTTAAAACTCGGATTAGTGTATCCTCCACCCAAAAAATTAATTAAAGAACTATTAAAAGCTTCAGACGAAGTCGTGGTGGTTGAGGAGTTAGAACCGTTTCTTGAAAATATTGTAAAACAAATCGCATACGAAGAAGGCTTCTCAAAAGAGGTGAAAATTCACGGGAAAGATTTATTCCCCCAAAACGGAGAATTTGCAGGGGAAATTTATCTGGAAAACATTGCTCGTTTGATGAGTTTTTCTTATAAAAGAGTTCCAGTACCAGACAACATGCTGATTATTCCACCAAGACTTCCTATTTTGTGTCCGGGATGCGGTCATAGGGCGACTTTTTATGCAATCAAGCAAATTGAAAAAAAGATGAAAACGAAATTTGTCAATTCTTCGGATATCGGGTGTTATACACTGGCCGTTTACAAGCCATTAGAAGGAATTGACACGGAAGTGTGCATGGGGGGCTCTATAGGGTTAGCAAACGGAATTGCTAAAGTCCAAAGTAAAACTAATCCCGTGTTAGCGATTTTAGGAGATTCTACATTCTTTCATTCTGGAATCCCTGCTCTAATAAATGCGGTATTTAACAAAAATGACATATTAGTTGTAATTTTAGATAATAGATCAACAAGTATGACTGGCTTTCAAGATAATCCGGGAACGGGTATCACAATCTCAAAAGAGCCTGGTATCCGCGTTGTTTTAGAAGATCTTGTCAAAGGATGTGGTGTTTCTTCTGATAAAATTTGGGTAGAAGATGCTTATAACTTAAAAAAGACTGTTGAAAAACTGGAGGATGCAGTTAAAGCAGAAGGAGTTCGCGTTTTCATTTCTAGACACTTATGCTCGTTAGTTGAATCGAACCAATTTCGAACTCAACAAATTATACCTCCTACCATAGATGTTGATCAAGACAAATGCACTGGTTGCTTAATATGTATTAATAAGTTTGGGTGTCAGGCACTAAATTTTAGTGAGGATATAAAAAAAGTGTCAATAGAGCAGTCAGTTTGCAGGGGCTGCAAAGTTTGTATTGATGTATGCCCCCAAAATGCTATATACGAGGTAGATGCTTAAGTTTATGCTATCCGTTTTCTTTTATCCTGAATCCATTGCGATAATAGGAGCTACATCAGATCCAAAAAAATTTGGGAATGCTGTAACTACAAACATTCTGAAAAATAAGGATTTAACAAGCAAAGTGTATCTCGTTTCTCATGGAAGTAAAGAAATAGTAGGAATAAAAACTTACAAATCCATTTTAGACATTCCTGGCGAGATAGATATCGCTATCATTTTAGTTCCAGCAAATGTCGTAGAATCTATTGTCGATCAATGCATTGAGAAGAAGGTTAAAGGCATTATAATCGTAACTTCCGGGTTTGGAGAAATAGACGAACAGGGAAAAGTAAAAGAAAAAATTATCATAAATAAGTGTAAAGAAGCGGGAATTCGGGTGATCGGTCCTAATTGCGTTGGAATTCAAAACGCTGATATAGGACTCAATGCTTCGTTTATACAAACCCCTCCTCATGGGGAAGTTAGTATGATAAGTCAATCTGGATCATTTGGCTGTGCTGTGTTTTATCAAATGGAAAGAGATGTTATTGGTTGCTCCAAATTTGCAAACATTGGGAATGGAGTTGATATTTCTTTTGACGATTTCCTTTCTTTTTTTACTCACGATGAAAACACTAAAATTATTAGTATATATTTAGAAACTATTTCTAATGGTAGATTTTTCTACGAAAAATTAAAACAGATTACACGCATTAAACCCGTTATTGTTTTGAAGGGAGGAAAAACCGCTAAGGGAATGTTAGCTGCACAAAGCCATACCGGATCGATAACTTCGAATTATAAGATACTCAAAACGGCTATTGTTCAAGCAGGAGCAGTTATGTGTGAAAATGTCTCCGATTTCATAACTGCGATTAAAACTCTTTCGTTTCTTGTACCCCCGGAAGGAGAAAACGTAGGAATCCTCACTAACAGCGGCGGTAATGCTGTAATCTTTAGTGATAATGCAGATAAATTTAATTTAAAACTTGCTGAATTTTCTGATGCTCTAAAGGAAAAGATTTCACCTCATTTGATTTCATTAGTTCAAAAGATAAATCCTCTCGATATGATAGGAGTTGCTGAAGAACAGCATTATTATAATGTTGCGAGAGAAATGTTTGAAGATCCTGGAATAGACATTGTTGTGGGGAGTGCTGTAATTCCTCCGTTTTTAGGAATGCAGTCTGACGAACATTTTCGTGGACTTATCCGAGCTTGGAATGAAACAGGAAGAAAAAAACCTTTGATACCTCTATTTCTTTTTAGCGAAGGTTTTGTAGAGTTAAAGGAATTGGCGAAAAAAGAAAAAAGCCCTATTTTCTATACACCACACGAAGCGGTATATGCCATAAAACTTTTAATTGAAAGAAAGAAATTCTTAAACCACAAATCAAACTCGAAAGAAAATTAATTTTTAAATATCAAATCATCTAAATAGTAAGTAATTTTATTTTCTTTATTCGTGATAATTGAGGAATATAAATTTCTTAAAACTAAAAAGAGTCATAAATTCGTATTCTATTATTCATATTATTCTTTAACGATTTACATTGCCCATAATCTCTTACTTTTTCTATTCTTGGGAATGCTAAATATTCCTATATTACTTATTTTTTTGGTAATAACAATTCTTTTATTAGGTCTACTGTTAAAATGGCTGTATAAAAGAACAAGGTCAAACTTTGCGACCAAAGTTATTATTGGCAAACTAGCTTATAGGATTGTAAGAAAAATTGAGGAAAGAAAAACTACAGAAACAACAGAATAATCTTATCTTAAGGTTTTGTATTCTATACCTTCTAGTATTTTTCTAAATGGTAATATCTAAATAATAAGTATTTTTAATTTTATTACTCAAAACTTTCCCTAATCAAAAATATGATTCGATTAAAAAGTATTGATACCTTTCGTGGAATTTCTGTTATAGCTATGATATGGCTTCACGTAAGTGAATGGTGGTTATCTGGAGATTCTAAATGGTTTCTTGATGTTCCCTTGTTTGTAACGCAATACGGTTTTTTAGTGAGTTATCAATTTATTTCAGGAGTGAGCAGGTTTTTATTTTACAAAACGGGTGGATCGATGATAGAAACTTCAGAAATCCCCAACAACCAAAGAATAAAGAGACAATTTTTAGTGAGGGGATTTTTTTTACTGTTAATTGCTCTAATTTTCAATAGCGGTGTTGCAATTTCTACATCAAGACCCTCTGAAATCTGGAGCTGGTTTATTTTACTTGCAATAGCAGTTTCAATAATTTTGATAACTCCATTATTAGATACTTCTAAAAAGACGAGGCTTTTCCTCGGAGTAGCCTTTATGGTTTTAAATTTTTCAATTCTACCATTTTTACAAGATTTCGAGGGACAACCTAATGTATTCGGGTTTCTATTTCATCTATTATTTTATCCTACTGGTTTACATCCAATTTTATCGTCTTTTGCTGTCTTTTTAATAGGGACGGTAGTTGGTGAGGTAATCTATGAAATATACTATAAAGAAGAAAAAAAGAGGAGGTTAAGTCTTTTGAAAAAAAAGTTGATGTTACCTTCAATTTTAATTGGTGGAATTTTAGTGATTTTTATTTTTATAGCAAATTGGTTCCGCTTCTTAAATTTACCCTCGTTTTACGGGATAATCTCTGCTACGGGAATAAGTCTTATCTTATTTTCACTTTTTGTTATCATTGAAGAATCTGAAATAATTAAGATCAATAAAAAATATAATTTCATATTTTACTTCTCTTACTACTCGTTAACAATTTATCTTGTTCATCACCTTCTATATTTTGTGTTTTTAAAAAGCTTGAATGTTTTGTTATCACAAATCTCTATTGTTTTAGCAGTAATTATAATTGGCTTATTCTTAAAATTGATTTACCCTAAAGTAGGAGGATCAATTTCAATCAAAAAGATAATAAGCAAATTATCTTATAAGATTGTAATGAAATTAGAAGAAGAATCAGACGAACCAGAATAGAAAATCTCTTTTCTAAATTATAATTTTATTAATACAAAGCTAATTAAAACTTTCGATAACTTTAAATCCATTTTGGATTAGAACTTTGATTCCGTTCTCATTATCATCAAGCCTTAGAACAGCAACGGTGTTAACATTAGATGATTTTTCGGCGAAAGTATACAAATATTCGATATTAACATTATTAGCACCAAGAGTTTTGGCAATTTCGTACAATTGAGTTATGTTATCTGTCATTTCGACTGCTACAACTTCCGTTACTGAATATAAATATTCTCTTTCCTCGATTAGATTAATGCATTTGTCAAATTGATCAACTAAAAGGAGTATTAATCCATAATCTTCTGTTTCGGCAACAGTTACTGATCTAATGTAAATTTTATTATCCATTAGGTATTCGAAGAAATTAGCAAGTTGCCCGGGTTTGTTGGGTAGGAAAACCGAGATTTGTTTGAGTTGCATTTTTTTATCAGATATCCTTAATTTTGATTCGAAATATTATCTTTAAACGATATTATACTTAATTAAACTAGAATAATAAAGATTTTTTATTTAATCCAGAACTTAGTTGTTGTTTTATGGATTTAGATTTATTCTTCTTTGTAATCTTCCTCCATTTTATCAAAGAGCTTCTTGTATTCTTCAATATATTTTTCATCTTTTGTGTCCTCTATTTTTTTAAGAAGTTCAACAGATCGAGTTAAAACATCAGAAGTTTTTTTAATCTTGTCAAAGTAGATTTGTTTTATTTGTTGAGATTTTGCAACTCTTAACGACGATTTGTATCCTTTAATAGAGTTTTCAATTTCTTTTTGAGATGCTTTTACCGAATCTGATAATTGCTGTTTTCTTTGTTCCAATTTAATACAGTTATCACATACTAAATTTCCCGTCTTTTTTTGTCCTTTTTTAATCATGAAAGGATTTCCACAACGAGAGCATACCACAAGTGCAACTATTAGTTTATCGTCGTTAGATTCGGGCATAAATGATTACTAACTAAATATAAAATTTTTTAATACTAATCTAATAACTTTTCAATAATTTAATTATTGATTTTTCTTTCTATTTTTTGAAAAAATTTACTTCTCTTATTTTTAAAAAGATTTATGATGAATGTGCTATTTCTTGGACTATGGAATTAACCTTTTACCTTGTCTTTTTGTTAATTATCTTAGGTATATTATCCGGCATGGTTTCTTCAATTGCGGGAATTGGAGGTGGAGTTTTCTTCGTGTCTTTCATCTCTCTACTCTTTTTAATTGATATTAAAATAGCAATAGATACAAGTACATTCATAATTCTTTTTTCGAGTTTTGCAGGATTTATAACCTATTTACGACAGAAAAGAACAAGTATTAAGCTTTCATTATTTTTTAGTTTATTTTCTATATTAGGAAGCTTTTTAGCTACTCTTCTGTTTTCATTTGTTTCAATTGAAAGTTATATTTTGGAAATTATATTTGCAGTAACTTTACTAATTGCCGGAGCTAATATGATTTACAAAGCTACTAAAGCGAAAAATGTCCCCGAAATTCAAGAGGTTAACCACATCGATTTTACCTTGAAAAACCAAGATCAAAAGGCTACTTTTAAAAAGGCTATTCCGTTATTCATGCTGGCGGGATTTACTGCCAATTTACTGGGAATTGGGGGTGGTATAATAAATACGCCTTCTCTTAATATGGTTCTAAATTTCCCTATCCACAATTCTACAGCGATCTCAACATCTATAATTTTTTTTACTGCTATATACAATACGATCATAAAGAGCTTAACAGGCCAGATTGATTACTTAATAGGGCTTCTAATTATGATTGGTTCGATTTTGGGATCGATATTAGGTGCAAAAATATCAAAGAAGATGCCTAAAAACTATCTACAAATCTTTGTATCAGTTGTTTTGATAGGCTTAGCAATAAGAATGTTTTTTTGAAGGGTTGAATTCTTAGATTAATCCTGCCATATCTTTGCACCGTTCTGCAATTCCGATCAAACTTCTAATCTTGTCATGTTCGCGAATATCAAGTGTTGATAATATATCATTTGCTTTCTCGATTAAATTGTATTTCTTCAACCATACATAGTATGATAATTTAGAATCGTGTTTTAAGTATGCATCCATGACTTCTTCAAAATATTGATGGATTTCGTCAAAAAATGGTTTTACTGGAGGAGATAACCTTAATCGCTTCAAAATTTTACCGATCTCTTCAATTTTTCCGCAAAAGATACGATAGTCCATTGCTTCTAACGGAGTAAAATCCTTATCTTCTGTCACATATACTCCTGTCCTGAGATAAGCTCGGATATGCATTACTAATATGAAGTAAAACTTTCTTAATTGATCAAAAGCATAATTTAAATCATCGTATGTTTCATTTTTAACATCGTCGAACATGTCTGCTATTAAATAAAGAAGACGCTGAATTAGTTTACCAGTTGGAATTTTTTTATATCCAAAATTCTCGATTACTATTCTTTGGTTTGATTCTTCTGTAATTTCAGTATTTGGTAGCCCATTAACCCAATATCTTATTTGATTTCTTAAACTCTTGTTAATTTCTTTGTCGGAAACTACTACGATGTGAGTTTGTCCAGATAGGATATTTTTTACCACCTCTTTAACCACATAGGGATTAGACTCTAAAATTAATTCATCAATAACTTCTTTCGGGTGATTAAGTTTGGGAGTTATGCTTAAAGATCCATCACGATTCATATCCATAGCAACGGAAGATTCTTTATTTAGATTATAGTTCTCAGTCCATTTTTTAGGCAAACTCACCACTAGTGAGCCACCTAACTTTTGTATTTTTCTATAAATCCGTTCCATATTATACAAGAAATTTATATTTTATATATATTTTTCTATTTCGTATATATACTTTATACAGAAAATATATATACCTTTTCTAATTCATTTTAATTAGGTGTATATAAAAATGGCATTAGTAAACAGAATTGTTAGTAATAATAGTAAAAGATTAACTCGAGCTATGAATGATTCTAGATATGACGCAAAGTATTTTGAAAACACAGAAGCTCTTCTAAAAAAGGTATCCTATAAACGGATTATCGATTCCTTTCCATATTAAATTTAGATTTAAAAAAAACAAATAGGTGTAAAAAAATAATGGCATATAAAATTAGCAAGAAAAAAACTAGTAATCGCTCATTTAGTGAAAGGATGCATTATATTCCAAAAACTTATAGATATTTAGAATCCTTCTTCGAAAGCATGAACAAGGCTTATGAATAATCGGCTCGTATTTTTAATACTCTTTTTTTAATTTTTGCAATCTCTATATGATCTACAAAGATTTTTTTTGTCATATCATTTTCCTTGGTAGGAGAAAGAAGCTCTGGAATTTAATCTTGCTGCGGTTTTTGTGTAGGATAATCACGCCTAATTAAGATTCTTAGCCTTTGTCGTTCAGATTTCTGTTCGGTAAAACATTTTTGAAATAATGAAGATAGCTTCCCCATCTTATAGCATTGAGAAATATCGATTTTTTTTAATTTAGGGAAGTGTGCTAAACAGTCTGGAAGCGTTGTGATTGAGCTTACCCCAAACTCCAGTATCTCAAGCGATGTCAGAGAACATATACATTCTGGTAGTTGGTTAGGATTTAATTTACTGTAGGGTAATGGATGATGACTGTATACTAAGTGTTTTAAATTCTTTAAATATGTAATGCTTTCCGGAAAATCCATTAGATATGTATCTCGAATAGTTAAAATTTCTAAGTGCCTGAGGAGACCTATAGCCTCAGGTATCTGTCTTAATGAAACTTCAGTAATTCCTGATAATCCTAGTTCTATAATATGCCCTGATTTAGCAACAAATCCAAATACTCCACCGTACCTATCAGTTAGAACACTTTTAACTACAGGAATGGACACACCAAAAACTTTTTCGAGTTCTATTAAAAAATCAAGTTCATCCTTACTCACATTTTGCCCCTGATAAAGCGAATCTTGTTCAATATCACCATTT
Organism: Promethearchaeota archaeon; assembly: GCA_013375475.1. Classification (GTDB taxonomy): domain Archaea; phylum Asgardarchaeota; class Lokiarchaeia; order Sigyniarchaeales; family SOKP01; genus SOKP01. The sequence goes on along the minus strand of JABXKD010000004.1, from coordinate 65,376 downwards.
TGAACGACTTCTTTAATTTTATTTCTTAAATTAAGAGCTTTTCTAAAATTAGAGTCTTTTTTTATCAATGTATTAATAATATTCATCGCTTTATTGTACTCACCCTTAAGATAATACGATTCTCCAAGTAGATATATAGCAGATTTAAAATCGTAATCCATCTGAATAGCTTCTAGAGCATAATTAATTGCATTATCGTAATTCTCATCACTTGAACAGCAAAGAGAATAGATGTACCAAATGACTGCTTCTCTTTCAGAGCTTCTCTTCGAAAAAGCCATTTTTAAATATTCTAATCCCTTCTTACGAGGATTTTTTTTAATGTAGAAAACACCTGCAATAAACAATTCTCCCAATCTTTTTAATAGATTGCTTAAATCTGTATTGTAACCGCAAGCCTTAACGTTTAACATAGAATAATCTTCAATTAGGACTTTCTCTGAAGCAAATTGAAACAAATTATTCGAATCTGATGCAGGTTCGTATTTTATTAATCTCTCTATCAGTCCAATTAAATCGTCGTTGGCTTCAGACCAAGATGCTATTCCTGCTAAAAATATCCATGATTCAATGTGGTGAGGATTTAATTCGAGCGCTCTTTCTAAATCTCTTGATGGTGAACCAAAAAAACAGTCTGGATGAATACTTTTCATCGCTTTTTCATACCAATACTTATAAGAATTTGGATTCTCCATAATAAATTTCATTTAATTAGTTCATTTTTCCACCTAAAGCGTTTTGAATGACATTTAGTGCTTTTAGTCTCATGAAAATTGTCAACTCTTAGTCTTAACGCAAACACATATTTAAATTGCCTTTAAAAAGATAGAATTATTTCACTTATTTATACTTAGGGAGTCAATATCTATTCTTAAAAACTCCCATTAATCCCAAATACCAACTCAAGTAATAAATTAATGAAATCTAGTTATTTTTAAATAAAAAAGTTCTCTCTATATGATCTACAAAGATTTAGTTAGATAAGAAAGTAGAATTTAAAATCCTAAATTTTTTTACTTTATGAATTATTAATTCATTATAAGATATCTTCATGTGATTCTTCCTATGAGTAATGGCTTTAAATTATTAAGAATTGAATACCTCTTTAGCGTACTTGTGCCTTGTTTACTTAGCATCTATCTTAATAACTACGAGATCATTGCTCACATATGGATATTAGCGGGATTTGCCTTTTATGCTATCACGGGTAATACCTTGAACGATGTAATAGATATGAAGGATCCAGACGAAAAAGAAACGCTCAAAAGAGTCGAAGGGTATAGACCTAAGGAAATTATAACAATATCGCTAGCGAGTTTCTTAATAGGGACTTTTTGTTTTATGAATAGTATTGTTGTATATCCAATTCTAGGTATATATTTAGCCGTTATTGTTATTCTAGCAGTTGTATACTGCCTCTTCAAGTCGCTTGTTATTATTAACCATATCTTTTTAGGAATCTCGCACATAGTATTGCCTTGGTTGATGATAAAAATTAATGCTGGTGACATTGCCTTTAATTTCTTTCCTAATCTAACGCTTCATGAATTGCTAATACTACTTTCTATAGCCTCGGTTGGATACACTGGACAAATGTTACACGAATTAATCGATGGAGATTCGCTGTCAAAATTATCTCCTAGAATATCTCAATTAGTGATCTGGATTGCATCGGTAACATCGCTTGTAATCACAGCAGTGTCTTTAATAGTTACCCAAAAAATTATATTTCTCCCTATAATTTTCTTTCCTTTTGGAATATTATATATTTTTAGGAAGCCCCGGACAGATTTATTAGGGAGAACGTCGCTTAAAGATATCGGTATTATTTTAGGAAACCTTATACTTGTTTATGTCATCATATTGAACATAGCACCTTAAAAATAGCTTTATAAAAAAAAGAACCTATAATTAAAAAAGAGAAGGGGATTCAAAATATATTTTCATATCTCCTTTCATTTTCCTAAACCTAAAAAGGAAAACCTGTTAATTGAGTCTATGCATCGATTTGGTAGAGCCATGGAAGGGAAAAAGGGTTTAATTATGGCCCATACTACAAAAGACGAAGACAAGAACCAGCTAATTGGATTAGCAATATGGGATTCTAAAAAAAATTGGTTAGCTGCAAGACCCGCTATGATTGAAGCCGTTAAGGACGATCCTTTTGAAGAGTGGGAATTAAAACCTCCTGAAGTCTATCATTTAACCAAGGTGTAAGACCCTAAGTATTAAGTAATTGTTTGCTTCGGCATAATTTGGCTTGGTTCTATCCCTCAAAGTAATATTCACTAATTTACTTTTTCGTTATTGTCTGGGTTTATATATTTGAAAATGTAAAACTGATCATATGAAATTCTATTTCTAAAATAAAATTTCAAAAAGCAAAAATCTATATGTAAAGGTCTTTAATTATGGCTAAGAAACTCGTAACTAAAAATAATCAAATGAATAAAGATCAAAAAGATGCAAAACCAGCTCCCACTAGCACAACAACAAGTAAAACGACAAGTAAAACGACAACTCAAAAACCTACTCCTAAAAAAGTAACGCCACAAAAACCTAAAGTAAAGGTACTGGACAATCTTTCAATTTTGAAAAGTTCTCCCTATTTAAAGCAGAAAAATGAATCCAAAACACCTCAAAAGAAACCAACTCTTAAAGATTTATTTGATAGAAGTTTACTTTCCCAGAAAGAGGAAAAACTAGAAATAGTAATGACTGGGCAATACGAACAAGCTCTTGATTTAATGTTCGAAGCTGATGCTTCTAATTTATACCCAATTCTGGTAGGACCTCCCGGAATTGGTAAAACAACGCTATGTAGGTATTATGCTCAGTCACGGGCAGAGATTACAGGAAACGACTCGTTCGAGTGGATTACATTTGACGAATCTACGAAACCAGCTCACTTGATTGGTTCTTTTAACCCCGCAACTACGATTCAGAAGGGGTTCTCGTTCGAAGCGTTTAACCCTGGCCCACTCATAAAAGCTATGTTAAACGGTGGCTTATTTTTAGCAAACGAAGTGAATCGTGCTACTGAATATACGCAAAACTCGTTATTGGAACCGTTAGAAGAAAAAACGGTATCAGTTCCACATATAGGACGTGTAAAAGCGTCACCCGGATTTTTCTTTATTGGTGCGATGAATCCTTCTGAATTGGTAGGAACACACCGATTAGGTGAAGCTTTAAAGGATCGGTTTAATGTTTGGATTGAACTTGACTATCCAGATAAGAAAACTGAAATGAAGATAATCGAACACAACAATCCTTACTATAAAGTAGAAGAAAGTATACTAGAAAAAATATACTTGATTATCAATAGAACGCGCACTCATCATCAAATACAGTCACCTGCAAGTTTACGAAGTGGTATTGCGTTAGCTCGATTAACTGGTGTGGCACAAAAAAGAAATAAAACAGAGGAACCAAATAAAATTCTTCGAAGTCTTGCGAGCAATGTGCTATTTGGAGCAATCCAGACTAAGCCTGGTGTTAAATCTAAAGATGTTATTAGCAATATTATTTCTCAGGTATTAGGATCTGCGTAATTTAGAATCATAATTAAAATTTAGAATTGATTTGGATGATAATTTTCCCCCAAAGCCCAGTTTGGTTTTCACTTAAATTTATAACGGCCTTACGAAACCACGAAAAATGTATGTATAAGCCGTCGGTTCGTCAAGCAATCGCTATTTGCAAATTAATTCTCGCGAGGTTTATGAATAGAGGTGCGTGTGAAGTTAGCGATTTTATCGAAATAGCAGTCGTTACCAGTCCTCTTGAAAACCAAGCATTAGCTCGTAAAATTGCTACTGAACTATTATCTTATAACGATCCCTCAAAAAACCGTATGTCTTCTGATGTGATAAAATCTGATATGTTTGGGAGTGAGACTGCCCAAGACTTGCTTGATGATATAGGATTAGATTTAAGCGAGTTAGATGAGGTTTTTGACGATTTTGAATTATTAGAAAATTTTTTTAATGAATTAAAAGATCTCGATTTAGACCAGCTAATGGACGAGAGTTTAAACGATTTTTTTGACCGATTTAGTAAAGAATTGGAAGAAGATCCATATAAGACCGCTTTAGATGTCATAGATAAGAACGCGATACCCAACTTCAATCAATTTAAAGATTTAAAGGCAATGATCGATTACGCAAAAGAATTATTAAAAAACAAAATGAACCATTTAGAGCCCGAGGATATAGATGCAGCTGAAAAATTAGATTTGTTAGACGATATAATATCAAAATCTGAATCGTTAAAAGAAAAAATGATATCTCAACTGGCTAAGGACAAAAACTTGGACAAATTTAAAGAAAAACTATCGAAAGTTTTAAGCAAAAATTCCTTTGAAGGGTTGAACATCGCAGAATTTGCCTTGAAATCTAATAAATTAAACCAGCAAGGTCAAGATATAGTAAAAAATCTTTTGAAACAAAATCTTTCTAAATCCAACAAGAACTTAAACGATATTTTTAACACGTCAAAAATCTTGGGATCAAATCCCAATTTAGCGAAGAATAAAATGGATGATATTTTAAACAGCAGTTTGAATCTGCCGTTTAAAGACGCTTATAATAACGCAAAGAATTTTGATCAATTTTTTGGAGACAGTCTAAGCGAAAAATATCTAAACGAGATTAACGAAAATTTCGATAATTTTAGTAAAGGAAAAAGTTCAACTGACATTAAACAGGAATTAATTAACAACCCTATTAAGACTCCTGCATGGCGAAAATTAATGTCAAAGATTATTGATAAAGATTTACAATCAATTAGCGACGATTACAACGATAGACAAATGATTGATGCCCAGATGAAGAATTACATCGATAACTTAAATGAATCTAAAAATAATTGTAGTGATCTTTCTTGCCAATCGCAACTGAATAATAAAGTTTCTGAATTAGTTGATAAAGCAGTCGAAAATGCTGCGAGTAAAGAGTCGTTAAAAAATATGGTCAAAGATTTTAACAAGATGGGTTTTTCTCCCGATATAAATTCCATAAAAAATGCAGGTAAAAGACTCGGAATGACTGAGACAGAGGTTCTTAACTTAATCGAGAAGAGCTATAAAATCTTTAAACAATTAGTTAAGGAGAATCAATCGGATTACCAGACATATAAGGAATATCTTGAACAGTTGGGATTAACTCCCCAGCAGATTGACGAGATAGTTAAAATAGCATTAGGAGGAGCTCCCCAAAAACCACCTAATTTAGAAGTTCTGAGCGCGTTAAGCGAGAAAAATCTAGCTCAAGTATTAAAGTCTGCTGAGCAAATGGGGGACGATGCTCTTGATATGGCGTTCTCCTCTCTTGGAGCGGGGAGCGGTTTGGATCTTTTGGAGCAATGGTTTTATTCAAGACATAATGTCTCGGCTAAAATCAAGACGAGGCTGAAAGAGATCATAAAACAAATAATGATTGATTTAGGTATTAATGCGGCAAATTCTTTAATTGGTACCGCTAAGTCCGGACCTCTTGTAGAGAACGTTGTGATCCCTTACACTTTAGGAGACGATTTTGAATTAATTGATTTAGAAGAGACTATAAGTAATTTATTGGAGGGTGGAAAAACGGTAGAAACCATTACCAACGACGATTTTCTTGTATCAAAAACTACCGATGGTCTCCGATGCTTGGTTCTTGAACTGGACATTAGCGGAAGCATGTCAGGAAACAAGTTAGCTCAAATGGCGTTATGTACAACAATGTTGGTATATGCCTTTAAACCAGAAGAACTCGCACTCACTTTTTTTGAATCTAATACACATAAGTTAAAGAATCTTGACGAGGAAGTTGAATTAGAAAAAGTTGTGGATGAATTACTCGATATTACCGCAAGAGGAGGCACGTGCATAAACCACGCACTTAAATGGGCAAACCTTCAGTTTGAAAAAAAAGCGCGCTCGAAGTACAAAATCAATATACTTTTCACTGACGCAGATGTTTTTGACTTCAATAATAGTCTAAGGGAATTAAAATTAATGAAAGAAAAAGATATAAGATTCGTTATGGTTGTCCCAAAATTCGGATTTTCTCCAGTAATGGCAAACAAAATGGTAAAAGAAGCTGATGGAGTTCTTTTAACATTAAATCAATGGAGAGACTTTCCTAAATTAATATCTGACATTATCACTAATCAATGAATTAATTCCAATTACCTCTAAAGGTGAACAAAATAGATCTTAAAAATTACATTCAAAATGGGGAATTATTCAAGAGGAATGTACTAGGAGCTAGATTCAATCGAGGAAAGAGTATTCCTAACAGGAACATCATTAATTTTAGTGTCCAGAAGAGCCCCCAAATAAAAATTTTAGCCAACATCCAGGGCTCTGGTAACTCAAAATATGTAGTAAATATCTTTAAGGACGATCAACGGGTAAATATTGTCCACGACTGCCCTGATTTTAAAAAAAATACCAAATTCTGTAAACATATCGTTAAGGTTTTACTTCTACTTGAACCGGATATATGCAAAAGCGTGTGTCAAGATATAAGAACAATAAACTTCTCCTCAAGCTTTAATCTCATCCAGCAAAGTAAAACTGAAAATTTTATAGGAAAAGCAGAGGAGTTAATAAAAGAATCCAAATATTACGAAGCTATTAATTTTTTAGAGCAAGCTCAGAAGGAATCTAATAATTTAGATTACATTAAGAAGATCGCAGATATTAGCCTTAAGTACAAGTTATACGACCAGTTTATAAAATATTCAGTAAAATTCAAAGAAATTAGAGGGTACATTACCGATTACCCTAATTTTTTAAACTCTACCTTTAAAAGCATAATAGACTACGAATTATACAGAAAAATCGATACGATCCTCAACTTACGAGATCTTTTACTCAATTTCCCTAAAGACCTTGTCATTGAGACACTTAAAAAAATTGATGTAATCGCTGTAGAAAATCCAATTCTTAGATATCTATTACTCCATAAGTTTGCCTCTGGAATATATTTAGACGATTTTTTTAAGGATCTTCCTAAGAGTAGAAAGTTAGATTTAAAGGAGGAAGTCGCAAAATATATGTTAGAAAGCGTTAACGAAGCGATTTTGAATATGGAATCAGAAGATACCATGGATGGCTATTTAAATATTGCGGAAAATTGCAAATTCAATAATAATAGCGTTATTTATTCTAAGATTGGTGTTTATAAGGAAAAGTTGACAGATCTCTATTTAGAGGGCCTTAAACAGAAACACGCATTTCTTAGGTCATTAGTGATTGCAAATACTCATGCCGATAAACTTAAACAAATGAAATTTACTTATAAATACAACTATCCTACGCTTATCTGGGCTTCTTCCTCTAGATCTGAAACACCTCTGTATTATTATATCTTAGAAAAGTGTGGGCTCGAACGACATCACTTAGAATATCTTGAACAAAGCTATTTTATCGAAAATTACCCCGTTTTTAGCAAGATATTCGATGGGAATAATCCTGTTAGAAATTTAGTAAAAAATTTCTGGGGAAAAGAAAATCCAAAAATAAAGAACACGGTATATGCTGATAGAGTTGTAGATTTAGATTTCCAAGTCAATCTGAAGGAACTTGAAAACTTTACTTTAATTGAGTGGGATTTAGTCCAAAAACCCATGTTAGGAAGTTACATTTGCCAATTTTCTGATGGTTTCTTAATACCTGATAATAATCATCCTCTAACGCATGAAATTAAACCTTTTGATCTGATATTATGTATGACAACTCCAATCGCAATTAAAGCGGGCAATATTAAAATTATAAGGCCATTAAGAAGAATCAACATAAAAACAGCAATAGAACTCGTATGGGAAGGAATAGATTTTGTTTCAACGTATATTCCTTTCGAGATTATAACCGAATTAAAAGAATACCAAATCGATGAGCTAGAAGCCTACGATAAAATCGATGAGAAGTTTAAAACCAGTTTTCTACCAAAAAAAGACAGCGTCCGACAATTTTTTAGCGATTTCATCCAGCGGAAAATTTTGAAAGAACTAAATAAAACTTACTTAAAGATAATACAGAAGCCAAATTATAAGAGTAAGGTACTGAGAATAATTGGTTTCGAGCGTCATTCAAAAATCTTCACAAATCCATCCTATCTAAACGAATTTAAAAGTGATACCTTAAAGAAGCAATCACTACAGGAACTAAAGTTGGATTTTAAAAAATTTGTATCGTTAAAACTAAGCGAATTAATTAAAAACAATCAGTTGGAGTCAATTGACATAAAAGTTTTGAAACAATTCCCAACTTTTAAAAAATGGACAATAAAAGTAATTTACACGTTAAAACAACAACTTTTGAAATGTAAATTATACAAAATTAACGATAAGTCTTACGATATTCACGAGCTATCTAAGAATTACTACGGGAAGATGATAATTAACCACACTGAGAAAGTTTCTAACTCTCAGATACTATCTAGAGCACCAGGTAAATTTGTTGTTACCGATAAGTGTTTCGAAAACTTATTAGACAATTTTAAAATGCTAAAACTGGCACCTCCAATAGTAGTCAAAAGCAAAATTAACAAATAATTTTTTTTAGAAATAAATTTTCAACCAATCTACTGTTTCTTTGATAAATTCTTGTAAGTGTTTATCTTTAAAATCGTGTGTCGCGTCTTGAACTTCTACTAACTTATGATTGTCGTTCTGAGGCATCATACTGAAAGCTTTTTTGGTCAATTCCAAAGGGACTTTTTCGTCCGCAGTACCTTGAACTATAAGAGTTGGGGGAGTTAAATTCTTCAAAGCAGGTCTTACTTGAAATTCAGCAACATCCATCACAAAGCTCATATCAATAATTACAGGGCCACCTTCTCCAGATGTCGGAATTTCTACGGGTCCCTTATCTATATCCTTAAACCAGTCAGTTTGGTCTCCTGTAGTGTGGAGCAGGGTAAGGGGAGCCCAAAATACATAAGAAATAATTCCAGGTAGCTTTGCCTTTAATACTGTCTGACCTCCAAAAGAAAGCCCCAATACAGCAATTTTTGAATATCTTTGATTTTTAACCCAATTATATACATTTTCCAGATCCAAGGCTTGTTTAGATAAATTTATCGGTTCTCTTTTATTTTCCCCAGAGCCAGAAAAATCAAATATAAGCACATCATAACCTTCTTTATTTAAAGCTTTCGCTGTTTCAGGAAAGCGTCCCCACTCGTATTTATCACCTGTGAATCCATGACACATTATTAGAATGGGCGATCTGTGTGAAGGGTTTTCTTCGGAAGCAAAATAAAAGACACCGTGGAGATCGCTCCTTTCAGCATTAGGAATTAGAATTTTTTTCTCAATCATAAGATATACTTCAAGATATTAGAATTAAGAATACGAAGATAAAAGTAAAACAAATTTAAAATTTTTTTGATTAAACTTATTTTCATATTATTTTTACACTATGTATGGCAGAAAAATTTGTAGACATAAACGGCATTAAAATTTGTTATCAAATGCAGGGAGACGGATATCCTGTTGTTTTGATCCACGGATTTGGTTCAAAAAAAGAAAGTTTTATGGCACAAATACCTGTTCTATCACAAGAATTCAAGATAATTTCGTTTGATAATAGAGGAGCTGGTAAATCTGAACGACCAGATATGCCTTACTCTATGGAAATGTTTGTAGATGACATTAAGGGTTTGATGGATTATTTAGGAATTAGTACGGCCCATTTATTGGGACTTTCATTAGGAGGAATGATTGGCCTAAATTTCATTTTAAAAAATCCAAGAAGAGTGAATAAACTGGTTTTAATAAATACTTTAGCACAACTTCCTGATGACTTCGACCCCGAATCATATGTTAATTCTAAAATTAAAGCTTTGGAACTTGCTAAAAAAGATCCGGAGCTATCATTTTGGCAGAGTACTCAATTTGGATTTTATCATAAATTTCGAAATAAAATGAAGGCAAATCCTAAAGAAAAATTTTATGGGTTGTGGTCAGTAGAAGATGTTCTTAAATACTATAAAACTGACCGCCCAACAGCTCAAGATGTTCGAAATATAGCATCGTCCTTTAAAACAAATAATGTCTATGAAAAATTATCTGAAATTAACCATAAAACCTTACTTCTTACCGCTTCTCACGATAGATTAGTTCCTAAGGAAAAAATGCTTGAGATTCATAAAAAAATGCCAAATAGCACATATCACTTAATAGAAGAAGCAGGACATGAGTCTCCAAAAGAAAAAGCGCCCGAAGTTAATAGGGCAATTATTAAATTTTTAAAATCATAAACGTACTATTGTGAATGGAATGAAAGAATCTTATGCAGAACTAAATGGTATTAAAATTGCTTACGAAATTCATGGCGAAGGTTATCCATTAATTTTTTTACATGGGTTCGCAATGTATAAAGAATTCTGGAAGTGGCAAGTTAAAGTACTTTCTAAAGAATTTAGAGTAATCACACTTGATATTCGTGGATGTGGCAAATCAGACCACCCTACTGAAACATTCTCTATGGAAGATTTAGCTGATGATATCAGAGCGTTATTAGATTATTTAAATATAGAGAAGATTCATCTTGGCGGTCATTCGTTTGGTGGCATGATCGCGCAACATTTTGCGCTAAATTACCCGAATCGCCTAAGCAAATTGATTCTAATGAGTACTTTTGCTAATCTACCCTTGGATAAATCAGGATTGGATATGTATAAAAGAAGTCAACTCTCAAATTATGAAGCAAAAGTCGAAGATTCTACGAAAGCCTTTTGGGATAAAATGAAACAAAGGTTCAGTCGTAATTTCTTTAAGGAAATGAACCAAGATCCAAGTAAAATTTTTCACAATAAGTTCTCTGCAAAAGATTTAATGAAACTTGAAGAAGTAAATGGGACATCAAAACCACAAGATATCCTTAATCTAATAAACGCGATTACACGCCATAATACCACAAAACATCTTCATGAAATCAAATCTGAAACTTTAATCTTAGCTGCTGAAAAAGATAGAATTGTGCCCAAAATCGCTAGCGAGGTTATTGATGAAAAAATCCCAAATAGTAATCTAATCGTCTTCAAGAGCAGTCACTATTTTATGTTAGAAGAAGCTCCAATCTTTAACACGGAAGTTCTTAATTTTCTAAAACAATAAGTCTTAGTTTTTTTTCATATGGAAAAACCTTAAAATCAATTAAAACTTGTTTTGATTTATATAAATTTAGGAGATTAATATGGTAGAATCTTTTACTGAAGTTAATGGTATAAAAATATGTTATGAAATTTTTGGAGATGGCTATCCTGTGTTATTAGTTCATGGGTTTGGAGATACAAAGGAAGGTTGGAGAGCTCAGACACCAGAATTATCAAAAAATTTCAAGGTTATAAGGTTTGATAATCGTGGAGCAGGTAACTCCGGTAGAACTAAAGACAAATATGAATTGGATGATTTCGTTGAAGATATTAAAGGTTTATTGGACCATTTAAATATCGATAAGATTCATATAATCGGTTGGAGTTTAGGGGGAATGTTGGTACAAAACTTCGTATTGAAGTATCCGGAGAGAGCAAATAAAGTTGTTTTAATCAATACTAACGCTGGTACTCCTGATGAATCTGGTCCAGAAGCTTATAAAAACATGCGACTTGAAAAAGAAAAGCTTAAAAAAGAAGATCCTGTTAAAGCTTTTTGGTCTACTGCGAGAACAGGATATTATATTAAATTTAGAAAACAGATGGAAGCAGAACCTTCTAAAAAATGGTATGGATTATGGTCAGTAGATGAACTTATTGAAGAAAGTACAAAAAATATTGCAACAGAGCATGAAATTGAATTACAGGGTAATGTTTTGAAAGTTCATAATACAAAAGATAGACTAAAAAACATTTCAAATCCTGTACTTCTAGTAACAGCAACTCACGATAGAATAACTCCAAAATCGTCCATGGAGGAAATGCATGAACTTTTACCAAATAGTACAATACATGTCGTTGATAAAGCAGGACATAATAGTCCTCTCGAGAAAGTACCAGAAGTTAATCAACAAATAATGGATTTCTTAAAAGATTAATATACATTCTTTTTTTTTTATCTTTCCATCGAATGATTTATTAAATTAGCTGTAGGATCATATTTCTTCTTCTCAATATTTTGAAAAGACATAACTATTGCTGGTAGTGCTATCAATGCTACAATTATGCCTAACCAGTATGGTGGGAGAGTTGTGATGATTAACGCTCCAGCTAAGGGCCCGATGATTTGAGCTATACTATCTAACCCAGAAGAAAGCCCATTTATTTTACCTTGTATTTTTGGAGAAGCTGTTTGACTGATTTTACTGTTCATAGGACCTCGAGTTAAGGAGGCAGCAAAACTAACAAACATAAATATGATCACAATTACCACCACATTAGAAGAAAATCCTATTAGAAAAAAACTTACGAAGAAGATTACCAAACCTACTCGAATCGCATTGGTCTCTCCAAGTTTCTTTATTGTTGGTTTAAACAACGTAAACCTTACACCGGCTCTAAAAATTCCGGAGATCATGAATACGAACGACACATCAAGAACACTCAGTTTGAGAACAGTAACGCTAAAAAATGATAATGAACTCATAATGATTGTGAATGAAATAGTGTGAAATGCCCAAAGACCTAACATGAAGAGTGCGTTTTTATTCTCTCTAACTTTCAGGGAAACATCGGATGTCCTTTTATGGGAATGAAGTCTCTTTTCCTTAGGCCATGTTTCTTCCAGCATAGATATTGTTACAACAATAGTTATTACGGTTAATCCAGCTGCAAACAAACCAGGTCCTAAAAGCCCAAAAAATGTAAAGAAAAATCCACCAATTGCAGGTCCGAACAGAGAAGCTAAAACATGTGCTATACCAACATTAGCCATCTGAATACCCCTATCTTTTGGTGGAACTTTATCACTTATAATCGCTTTGGCTATTGGAAAATTTCCTCCAAACATTCCGTCAATCATACGCGCTATAATTAACATCCATAAGGTGTTTGAAAAAGCTGTTAGTACAAAAGCAAAAAGCGTTCCAAATTGAGAAATTAGCAATAGCGGTTTTCTTCCATACCTATCGCTGAGTTTTGATAAAATGGGGCCAAACACAAAACCGAACATCGCATTTACAGAAAATATTAAACCGATTACAATATTATTAGTTTCGAATAATTCACCAAAGAATCCTACCAGCGGAAAAAGAATCGTGAAACCTAGAACATCTATAAAAATGGCAATCCATAAAGGCGCAAGCATTCGATATTTGAACAACTTCTTATTTTTGTTTTCAGTCATAAAATAAAATCACAAACGAAATTTCAAGCAGAATGAGATAAAAATGTGCTAAAATTCACAAAACTTAACGAATAAAATAGATAATGCCTATTAAACTATACTAAAAAACAATAAGAGCATTCCTTCCTCAATCACAAACATTCCATTTCAATAATTTTATATTGACTTACCAGATGATTTATGTGTCAAAAAAAAAGTTAAAGTTTTATGGATCAAACCTACTAAGAGATCGTATTTACATAATTCAACAGAGTTGTCGTATTTTTAAATTAAAAAAATGATACCTAATTTATGATAAGTATGGCTGAAACTTACGAGAACTTCATGATCTTTGGATTAGAAAGTACTGGAGAAAAAGTAAAACTAGAGATATCAGAAGATAAATTTCGCGCTAATAACGGGCAAGACATCCTCAATCCTCACCAAGTTTTAGTGATCGTTAAAGAGGGATTAAGGAGAATTTACATTTGGAAAGGAGTGAATTCACACGTTAGGAAAAAGTTTATCGCGTCTCGTATCGCTGCCGAGTTACAAAACGAGCTTGTTGTTAAAGGACACTTTCATCGATGCAAGATTATTTCAGTAGATCAAGGAGACGAACCTCTCGAATTTATGAGAGCCTTTAATTTGAAACCTGTGGAAATTCCCGAAGTATTAGAAAGAGATTCTGAGGAATTTAGACAATTACATGCTAACACTATCAAAGAAGTGGCCGAAATTAGCGATAAAGCAGTTCATAAATGGACGGGCTCTCCACCTGTGATGAATGACGAAACTGAAATTCCGGTAGAGGTAAAAAAAGAAGAGGAAGAGGAAACTATCTATGAATTTAAACCAAATTTCAAACCTACTAAGCTAGATACTAAAAACATACTTGAGAATATCGTGATCAATAAAGTTCCCGCCAATTTTAAACGGCAAAACTTGCTTTTAGGAGATTTTCAAATATACGGAGCAGTAGTAAAAAAAGCAAAAGTATTCGGAGAAGAAGTCGAGGAAGTAGAATGGGAACCGGTAAACTCAGTACCAGAAGGTCCAATTGAACTTACCGATCGAACAATAAGGTTGTATACAAACAGCACCTCCGGGAATATAGAAGGAATCGAAATACTCCAAAGAGTAGAAGCGCCCAAAATTGTGGAAAAAGTTGTTGTAAAGGAAGAAGAAGTTGATTACAACTCATGGACGGTAAGTAATCTAAAACTATACTGTAAAGAGAAAAATATTCACATTCCATCTTCTTACAGGAAAGAACAAATTATAGATCTCATACTGAAGGGGGCCCCTCAAGAGAGCGTTGATAAATGGGTTGACTATAACAGATGGACAGTGAACCAACTAAAAGACTATTGCAATGAAAACAATATTAAAGTGCTCGCTTCTTATAGAAAAGCAGATTTAGTAAAACTCGTAAAAGAACATACTAGATAAAAAATAGTAATAAAAAATAATAATGTTGGCTTAACATTAAAGCCTTATCTCATTTCTGTATGGGTACTTTGCCTAGTTCTTCGATAATCTCATCTAATTGTTCCATATACATCTTTCTTTTTCCAGGAAGAACTTTTTCTGTTAATATCTCTGCTTTCTCGTAGCAAGTCCTAGCTTCCTCCATCATTCCCAGAGCTTTATAACTTTTCGAAAGTTTCAAAAAAGAATGAAATGCAAACCAACCCGTTGGACTCATGTCTAATGCTTGAACAAACTTTTCTATAGCGCCTTTATAGTCATTTGCAAGAAGTAAAATTTCACCGTACGTATCATAAAGGTTCGCTTCATTTGGATCTATTTCAATTGCTTTTTCAATCGCTTCTATTGCTTCATCGAATCTCCCCGAATAACTGAGAAACACAGCAAGGTTGTTTAACATGCCTATCGAGCCCGGATATATTTCAAGACTTTCTTCAAGAATATTAATTCCTTCTACTAAGTTTCCAAATGAATAATGCGAAAACGATTTCATTTTACGAATGTCCTTATCTTCGTGTGGAAATTTCTCATATAATTCGTCGTAAAACTTGAATACCTCCTCTTGTTTGTCTTTAAGCGCTAAATATATGTGAGCCTTTGTGTTGTATATATCAAAGTGTTCCGGACTTAATTCGATTGCTTTATCGATTGCATTAACCGCCTCATCGAACCCATCTGTCTCGTTTAATATTAAACATTCCAGTTGATAATATCTTGACAATTTTTTCTCGCTTTGCTGCATCGAAATCGCTTTTTTAAATCCTTCTCTGAATAGCTCCTTGTTTTCTTTCTTAGGATCAAATTTGTAAACAATATTAAATCCATGAACCAACCCAGTCATTATATGGGAAATTGGATGATTTGGATAATGAAACTGTGCGATTCTCACGTATTTCAACGCTTTTTCAAACTTTCCCCGAGCTAAATATGAGTATGTTCGAATTAAATATGAGGCAATGTCAATTCGTGGATTATTTTCAGAAATATCTGGTTTTATGCTCTCTTTAATCCAATTTTTAGCTTCTTGGTATTGATGGTTTACGATATATAACAATCCTTTCAAAACCTTCAATTCAAAATTATCAGGATACTCGTCTATTAGCGATTCTATTAGTGCTCTGGGTGCAGCAATCGGTCCTATGCAGCATTCTTTATCGGTCATTACAGTTAAAAATTTCGTACGCAATAAGGCAAAATTCTCAGGGTAGTCCTCAATAACTTCATCTATTGTTTCCACGGCTTTACTATGATCGTAACTAATAAGAATCTGTGCTTTTTGAGTTATTAACAAGACGTCGAAGGCGTTGGTTAAGCCTAATTCTACAACGCTCAAAGCGTCCTTGAATTTACCCATCAAAAAATACGTTTCTGATTGGAACAAGTAGCCAACATACTCATCCGGATATTTCTCTATAATCTTTTGAGTTAGCTCCAATGAATCTTCTAACTCTCCTTTACTTGTGTAGATAATATCTCTTAAAATCATTAATTCGATGTCACTCAAGTTAATAATATTATCTGTAAGCAATTCGCTTGCCTTCGATAGACTGCCTTTTGACATCTTCTCTTCTATAGCTGAGAGAAAACCAGAATTCTTTGAAAAATACGCTTTCTTAAACTCGGGTATGCGGAAGAAATCGATTTTAGAGAGATAAATTATGTCCAATGTGTCAAATATTCTATTATGCAAGAAATAATACGCTTCGTTGTCAATCGGTTTACTTGCCGAACTCGCCGCCTCCGAAGTTCCAAAACTTTGGATTACTTCGAAAACATTCTGAAACTTTTGATAAATAACTCCTTTTGTTTTATCATCTTGTGTGATTAAACTCTTCTCACTTTCAAACTTATACGCAAGATTTTCAATAAATTCGGGGAGAAATTTATTCATTGATGGCTTTAAATTCTCGTTAAATACATTAGTACATATTTCATTAGCTATGAGTTCAACCAAAGCATTGATTTCTGAGTTGTCTACTCCTTCTTTTTTGTTTAATTTATTCAAATATGTAAATTTTCTAATATGATCCTCTACGATAACATTTAGTAATTTCTCCAGCTTTTCTTCTGCTTGAATATAGTACGTTATGTCATTGCTTACTTCTAACTCAAAAAATTTAATAGGATAACCTTCCTCCTTAACAATTTTCTCAAGAAAGAATTTTAATGTCGTGGGTTTGATATTGTATTTTAAAGAAAAATTGGTGACACTTATATAATCAGGATATTGATCTGGGTGATTAAGGGACAAAAATAGCATAATTTTGTTAAGTTCGTTCTCGTTGGCTAAAGTATTTTCTATTTGGGTATAATCTAATCTTAAAACGATATTTAAAAACCGGTACTTTATCTCATCGGATTCAATTTCGTATTCACTAAAGAATTTACTAACTTTATCTGTAATTACCTCAATTCTTTTACTCTCCTCCTCTAATATTGATTGTCTATCCAAATCGTACCTTTTCAATACACTGAAGAATTTTGCCTCACCTTTCTTTGTAATTCGATATTCTTTTAAACTAATATCGTGATCTATTAATCCGCTGGCCTTTAACAACCCTAGATTTTTGGAGAGAGAAGAATTATTGATAGAGAGAGGCTCTTCAAAGAAATCTGACCATTTACACACATTATTATTGTATAACATCCAAAGTATGATGTGATCATAGTTTCTTCTTCTCAGGATGACTTCAGGGGGGTAGTTCAATTGTTCTGTCAGAGAATCTTTTAATTGTATTTCTATGTAATGTTTTCGCCCTTCAGGAGTAATCTTATACTCCCCTTTTTTTTCTCTTAAGATTTGGTCGTTTGCTATCATCAGTTTTAAATATTTAGATAACGAAGCTTGACTAATATTTAAAGGATTAGCTTTAAAATCAGCCCATCTGCAACGATCATTGTTATGAAGCATCCAAAGTATAATGTACTCGAAATCTTTATTAACATTAAATGTAGATATAATCTCTTCTGAGGGGTATTTTATTGTTGTACTACTCATATTTAATTATTAATAAGTTCGTAACTATTTAAGTATTTGGTTCGAGCGAATGTTCGAAGTTCGTGCGAACTTTACATAGTAAAGCTATATTAAACTGAATTTCTTAATTTTATTTAGAACCAAAAAAAGAAAGAAAATTAAAAAAAATAAAAAAAGGAAGTGATGTAAAAAATGGCTCAAGCCGAGGAAAAAAGCGCCAGCATCGATAGCAAGGTTCTATTCCAGACCAAAGCACCTGAGGTAGCAAGGCCTCAGGTGCTGTTCCAGGAGCCTGAAATAAAAGAAGCTGAATCACAATCAATAAAAAATAAACTTAGTAAAGTATTCAAGAACATTAAATTTAACGCGAGAATTACCGAGGAAGTCAAATGTATCAATGATATGAAGGCGAACCTTGACGCGAAAATGTTAGGGTATAGAAATAACCTAATCAATTTTTAAATTACAATTTTTTAAATAAAAATAAAAAAAAATACCAGGAATAAATAAAAGAAAAGAGGTAGAAAAAAATGAGAAAAAGAGATAAAAACGGAAAAGGAAAGATAGATATAAGCTTTGTTGAGGGAACTAATCCAGCAACCTTAATTTTAAGACGCTAATTAAATAATTTTTATTTTAATTTTTGAACAAAACGGACCAAAAATAAAATAAAAACAAGTAAAAAAAGGCGAGGTAAAGAAAAATGAACAAACCAGAAAAAGGAAGGATAATAATTAAAAACGCGGGCACAAATTTTGAGCGTTTAGACTTTTAAAATCACGGTCATTATTTAATTAATGGCATTAAGATATATTTGTTAAGCTTTAGCCAAAAACCGAAAAAACCAAAATCTTATGTTTTAACGCCAAGAGCGAGGTGAGCAGGTAAAAAAAAGTTAAAAAAAAGTTAAAGAAGAGAACCCAAAACTCCCAAATCCTAATAATTTTTTTAAAATATATTTATTTCTTTCTCCTATGTTCCAGCTTTTCTGATAAACTTTTTAGATTAAGATTTTCTTCGAGATTTACGACACCCGAAAATTCGATAATATCTATGTAAGGTAAATCAAATTCCTTATTTGCTAAAAATATGTGTCTAAAATGAGGAAATTCTTTAATTAAGAAAGGAAGTTCTTTTATATTGGTATAACTCAAATCTAATGTGACCATATTTTTGAGTTCTTTAATTGAATTAGGAATAATACTTATATTGTTATAACTCAAATTAAGTCGTTTCAGATCAGTTAAATTCTTGATACACTCCGGAATTTCGTTGATTTCTTGATCAATTAAAGTTAATTCAACTAAGTGTGTGAGTGCGCACAGTTATTTGGGGATACAACCGATCTTAGACAATTCTGGATGCTCGGCATTAATCCGAGTAATGTATCCTTTCTCGTTTAATGTGTAAACCATTATTCGATTTTCGTACCAGTCAATATCTTCATATCTGTAATCTATAGGATCAGTTATACCCAATTCTTCTATTGATTTCCCTCTCCACCTTTCTATGACGAGTTTCGCGTTTGATAGTGGTTCTCCTCTTAATTTTTCTAATAGCGCTAATACCGGAGCTTCGGAAGGATGTACTCCCTCGGTAATATATTTGTCGATTCTGCGAGGATCAAGCTCTTGATCGACATTTTCTTCTTCTGTTTTCATGATGTAATTCACTTAATTTTCTTATCGTTAATTTTCTTGAAACAACGCAGATATTTAAATCTTTGCAGCCCAAATGTTTACAAATTTATTTACTTAATCTTTTTCAACAAGTTTTTAGTCCCTTTCTCCCTTGCTTTTTCGGATCTTTTTAATCGTCTTCTTCTTAGAATAACAAATAATGCTAGAGATCCTATTGAAACTGAACTGATTATGATGGTTATGAGTAAAATAAAGTCGAGACTCGCAAGCTTAAAACTCTTAAGTTCGAAGCTGAAGGCAAGCGTTCCGTTGTAGAAAATTTGATAATGACTCATTAAACCGTGCTCGTTATACTTATATATTATAGTATCGTTCGCACCAAGTTGTGTATAATCGAAAACGATAGTATTGTTAGTAGTGAAACTATAAACTTGATCGGTAGGTGGAATGCTTTGATTTAACCAATTAAGATAACTTCCCACCTTAACGGGGATAAAATAGAGCTCGTTTCCCGTTCCGTTATAAATTTCGTAAGACAAATCTTCAGGAGTTTTATATAACGAAGTTTAATATTCCCGCTCTTATTTATGACCAAACAGCAAGATAAAAAATCATCTAAATGCGCAGAACCAGGATGTGTGATTATAAGTGCCATGTGATTAACTTTCCTATTTGATACAAAAGTGTAGAATAATATTCATTGCTTATATATATCTTTAGGCATTTAAAGGTTATATATCGAGTTTTTTTGATTATCAAGTAGAACTTTTTAGAAGAATTGAGCTTTTATTCTACATTAATTTCATTGCCAGCGCCATATCGTTATCAGTTTTTTATTAAACATAATTAGCATTATTTAATTTCCGTCTTAATAAGTTTATATACTAAATTATCTGTTTAGTTCATAATCATATTATAAGTTTTAAGTGAAAAAAGAGGGAGGATAATCATATTATCATCATTATTGGTTTCCGATATGCATGTCTTATTTAAAGCGAAAAGTTCTGCATATATCGAGGAAGCGGGAATATATGGAGCAGTATTAATGGATTTGATAATCAAAATGAAAGTAGAAATTATTGGATCTAGAATGAATTTAATTGATACCACTTCAACGGGAGACTCTTATCTTGATGGGGCTTTATCGATAATCTCAGAATTCGAAACGAATAAAAAAGTTTCATTCTATTTTAAAAAATTTTTTTTTAAAAAAAGAGGTGAATATTTATTTCCACTCTTCATAGAGCATTTAGAGTCTTTAAACTTAATGAATTTGTCTTTTAATAGAGTAAGATTAGCAAGAACATATGCTTTTACAGTGTTAAATTTCAATCATGACCTGAGTGAAGAGATTATTAATAAGTTAAAAGAAGTTCTTTTACAAAATAACAATGTACCTGATAAAACATTCATGTATTTCCTTAGCATATTAAGAGCGACTAGCTACTATAAAGAAATTTTAGGTAAAGAACATAAAAAACAAGTCAAATCACGGATGAAAGAGTTAATTAATAAAGAACCAATAGGAAAATTGGTTTATACGGCAGTTTTTGCTCCTGAAGCTGATATGTAAAAGTGGTTGACATATTACAGATAAATAAACCCAATAGAATTGTACAATATCTTGTTAAAATAATGTTTAATCCGATATATAAGAGTTGTTATTAATAAGAAAAATGCAAGAGAAATAAAGAGAAGGTTTGTTTTAGAGAAATAGTTGGGTTTGGGGTTTATGAACACATAAGGATTACAATTCTTCTTGAAATTCTCTATTTTGAAATCAAACAGAAACAATAGATAGATTCGATTTAGTTGATTCTATGAAAATGTAAAATCAGCGTCTGATTTCAATGAAAATTCTTTTGAAAAGATAAAAAACCTTAAATCGAAATTATCGTACAAAAGGCTTTTTGATTTGATTATACCATTTTTAATCATCGCTCTTTATGGATATTATTACAGAAAAAAAAAGAATAGAAAAATTGTTGAGTTTTGAAAAATTTTTCAAAGCATTCAAGGTTTCGGAACTGCATATCTAAATCCAGCCCTAGAACCTGAAGAATATTTATCATAAAATTCTAAATGTTCTGGTTGACGATCAAACAAGGTAAATTTCATTCCATCTAAACCTTTCTTTATTAATCTTTTAGCTATTTCAATAACGTATGCCTTCCAATACTCGAACTTATAATCTCTTGTAGCTGTAAATCGTGTATTAATAATATTATTTCTATCTGGTTCATAAGAAAGAACTGCGCCAGAGGATACTAACTCATCATTTTTATAAATAAGTATCGTTTCAAGTTCTTTAAGGACGTCTTTAACAAAAATTTTCACTGCTTCTTCATTTGGAAAGGTATCACTGAAACCGGGTTCAGACATGCATAATTCAAAAAGTGCCTCCTCGTCATCAGAAGTTCCGATTTTAGAGGTATAACCACTATTATCGAGTTTACTAAGGTTTGTAATATCCAAAAAGTAAGTTTTATACTCGTTTTCTACAGTACAATTGTATTTTTTTAAAAAATCCCGTACATCCGTCCAAGAATCTTGGATTACCCCGCAAACTATTTTATATTCAGGATCACGTGTATATAGATAATTTACCATATTTTTGAACATCTCATCCTTAACTTCTTCAGGACAATCAGTTGTTGACCAAGGATATCCGATAGAAACCTGTTTTGTTTCGATTATTTTCCTCGTTTGAATATATGCAATTGGCTTATCATCATCAAATGCATATTGGACACCTTTATTATCAAAACCTTCGACCCTATATCTTTCTTTGATCTGGTCGGCTGTTGCATTGCCTGGGGTTCCATATTTTCCAATGGCATTATTGTATAAATCGGCTTGAATCTGCTCATAATCATTATCAGGTTCATAAAATTTGTAAATAATTCCCATTCTTGTTCCATTCCTCTATTTTATTTCTATTTATTCTTGTATATTGCAAATTTAACTTAGCATGCACCGTTCAAATATTTATTTATTATATTTAACGAGAATTTTTTAAAATCAAAAGGAAACGATTGTGAGGTTCAAATACTCGGTTCTACTGGAAAGCTAAAATGAAGAAGAAAGGAAATTAAAGCAAAAATTTACAATTCAAAAGGAGACAGATAAAAATTTTTAAACTTTTTCTAATAATTAATTATTAGTGAATGAAAGAAATAAAGAGAAGCCTTGTTTTATAGAATAAGGGTTGGGTTTCATGAACACATGAGGATTACAATTCTTCTCGTTATTCTCTAATAACCTCTTATAAAAAGTTACCACTGATTCTAAACGCAACTATTTAAACCCAATAATTTTATTAATATTAACACAAAGCATAAGACAGGATTACTGCTACTATGAGTAATGATGAAATTATTTTTCGAGGCAAAACTGAAGCGATTTATAAAATCATTGTAGTTGGGGACCCTGGTGTTGGTAAAAGCGAGCTTATCGCTAAATTTGCTACAAATCAATTTGAAGAAAAATATTTACCCTCTGTTGGAGTGTCAATTTTAAAACAACCCATCGAACTGAAAGCTTATAACGCCAAGGTATACTTAATGTTTTGGGATATCGCCGGACAACCTCAATTCTATATGCTTCATCGCCCATATTTCAACGGGGCTGACGGAATGCTTTTAGTATTTGATCTCACACGCTCGAATACATTTAGTAATATTAATTCTTGGTATAACTCAGCCGTGAAATATGGATTAAGTGGAATACCTAGAATTTTAATTGGAAATAAGGCACATTTAACAGAAGAACGGAAAATCATTTTACCTATGGTTGAAAATTTAGCCGAAAAATTAAACGCCTCATACTACGAGACCTCGCCCTTAAGTGGAGAAAATTTTAAAGAAGCTTTTAAGAAAATAGGAGAATTGGTGTATAAAGCAAAAACATTAAACATAGCTTGGAAAAATCTACCTTTAATCTTCAAAGAATACGAAGGACCAACTCAACCCTCATCTTCCGCAAGTTACTCCCTGGAGAATGAATATGATACGACTCAAGAGGTCTCAATCGTAGAATCGTACTCCATAAATCCCTCCATAGAAATGGATAAGAGAAAAAGAAGAGCTTTAGAGACGGTTTTTAGACGCTTTAAGGGATCAAGGCTGGGAAAATCTCAATCTATGCCTATTACCGCAACGGAAATGGGAAATCTTGTAATTTTAGCAAGCAAATATAAGTTTCAAACGGTATTGGCGTTTATCTTTGGATTTTTCTTCATATTACTTTTTTGGGCTCTCGGATTGTTGGCTCTCTTGACAGATGACGAGAGAGCTTATGGACTCGGATTAACAGCTTCTGGAGTTAGAATTGTACTCATACTATTAAGTGTTTTAGTCTTGGGAGTTGGTGGTCGGTTGATAGTTTTTGCACTAAATTTAAGGCATTACTTTATAGTATTACATTATCGAGGAATTTACTACAAAAAAATCGGAAAACCGCGATTTTTATCCTGGGCTGATATAGCTTGGATAGTAGGTTATCTGAGGTACGTTCGGGGAAGACCAACAGAGAGGGCTGTTAAAATCCATTTAAAATCTAATAAAAAAGTGCACTTTAACTCAACTAATTATCTTTTTGAGGATAATTTTATCGATTTTGATGAAGTCTTTTATTCATGTGAATTTAGACGCTGTCCGTTTTATTCAATTTAGTTGTAGTCTCAAGTGTCATATCTTTCGTCCGTAAGCATTACAATAATGCTCGAAATCGAAATGTAAATTGTATCTGATGTAAAAAGGTTCATAGATTCGAGTATTTGACTATAATTATTCAATTATTTGTCTTAAAAAACTACTAGTAGTAATCAAATATATCTTTTTATAGAATGTCATGCTATATTTTTTTACCAAAATATATGACTCAATAAATATATGATAAAAATATGGATTTAAAACAAAAAAAACGATCATACTTATCATCGGTTTAATCTTTCTTTTCCTAGGACTATTTTTGTTTATTTCCTCATACTATTATGGTTTTGATGATTCTTCAATCGATTATTGGGAATTAGAGTTGACAAGATTTGTTTTGGCGATTTCAAGTTTAATTCCCGTCACCATTGGATATGGAATAATTAAAATTGGCAGGGGAAGCATTAACAAGGAGATAAAAAATATAGAAAGTGAAAGACAGGAGTCTTAAGACAGCAAGAAAAATTGAGGGAAGAAATTTAAGTCCGAATCAACAGGGAATTTTCCATAAAGAAATTCAAAGTCTGGAAGTGATTACATGAGCAGTTGGATTTATAGAACAAATAGATCCAAAAATTACTTGTGGAGTGCACTGTACTGGTTTTGATTTTAACAGGGATATGCATAGCTATGCTTCACATACTTTGGGTGTTGTTGGAACAGAACATGGTTTATGAAATTTCATAGGAAACGAAGATTTAATCCTATTTAATTGAAAAGTCTAATTTTATTTAAAAAGAAGGGTAGACTTATATATTAGAGCAACAAAATAATTCTATCCAAAAAAGTTACTCTGAATTAAATAATAAGACTAAAAATAATGAAAGGTAGATAAAATGGTTAGTGATATGACAGGTCCGGTTTCCAGTATAGCCGGGGCAATTCTAGTGATATTGTTTGGTTTCCTATCTTTGGGACAGTATGATCTGGAGGTAGTTACAAGCGGACACCTGTTTGTTTTCCTTAGATTTGGGTACATGTTAGGAGTAGGCGCAGTAGGAATGCTTGGAGGTGCATTAGCTCTAAAGAGAAAGCAATACGGAATTTATATCCCGGCTATAGGAGCCGTGATTGGAATAGTTGGGAGTTTCATACCAATTGGCAATGTAATCTATTCGGGTACCGAATATCCGATACCTCTATATTCAACGTATATTATTGAATTTATTTTACTGGGCCTTGGGACCGGGTTAATCGGACTAAATAAAATTACTGTTAGAATTGGAGCAGACAAAGCCCTAGAATTAGCAAATACGATCGCGGAGCGAAATAAGATTAAGAATATTTTGTCAACTTACCTTGTAGAAAATAAAGGCAAGGCGTTCACAGCAAAAGTTATACACAAAAGATGCATTGAAGATACCCATTCTGACGTGACGATCTCTGAAACTGAAAAGATGTTATATGAATTGAACCTGATTGGTAAAGTTCATGTAAGTATCAAGGATGATGTTTATTATTACTTCGTTCCTTAATCTTTTAATTTTAATTCCTTTTTTTATCTTAATTTTTTGGTAGAGCGTTATTTTCGAACTTTACTAGAAATGAGAATATATTATAACACTATTTTTAAATTCACTAAGAACTTTAAAAAGCTTTTAATATATAATTAGATCACCAATTTCATTGGTAAAATAATTAAATTAAATCGATAATAAAACTAACCTAGCTAAAAGTGCATTAAAATTCCCTTTACGCCTTTACATTATCCTGTCGCTTGGGGGCTCTCAAAACTTGATAAACGATTGAGTCTTCCGGGTTTGATCTTTGGTTCATTTATGCCTGATATTGAAGTGCCAATTTTATTCCTCTTTTTTGATGTAGGTATTGAGAATCATTTCATATTGCACAGTTTGATTGGCGCACTCACTATAGGAACTCTAAGCTCAATTTTAGCTACTGTTCTTCTGTATCCTATTATCGCTTCGCTAATTTTTCGGGTCGATAAGAACAAAGTAAAAGAAGCGTGTAAATTTACCCCATTTCTTGCATTTTCCTGTATGCTCGGAAATGTTTTCCACCTCTTATTAGATCTTCCAATGCATCCATATAGTTTAGTTCTGTGGCCATTCGTAGATCCTTATAGTATTATTGGAGTATTAGTTCTTGTTTTTACTGTTGATGGTGATATAAAACTGGGATTTTTAGTTGCCAACATTCTGACCAATCTGATTATGGGATTATTTATGTTTACGATAGTAATTAAAAGCAGGAAAAATCTATGGGAGAAGATTTTAGTAGGAAACTAGGCATTTAATCCTATTTTAATGATATGTATCAAAAAATGGAAAAAATGTTTTTATCTTACCAACAGGTTGGGTTGAATAAATTATCGTACTTTTTCAACCAGTTACAAATCGTGTATTTTGAGTAATCTTCGGTTAATTCTTCTCCAGCTTGAATATCTCGGAGAGCCACTGAGCGAAATGGAGACTCATCTTCGGGTGCTCCCGAATTTGGATTAGAAGAATGGTTGACATATCTACAATTGTCTAAACAGAAAACTAATGCGTCAAAATCACGTTCGTAATACGAATATGTGAGTAAAAGGGTAATATATTTTTCCATTAACGGGGATTTAACAGAGGAATCAAGCGTTAGGAATTGGTTTTTAGTGATTATTAA
Source organism: Promethearchaeota archaeon (assembly GCA_013375475.1). GTDB lineage: Archaea > Asgardarchaeota > Lokiarchaeia > Sigyniarchaeales > SOKP01 > SOKP01. The sequence goes on along the minus strand of JABXKD010000004.1, from coordinate 38,674 downwards.
CACATCTTCCTCACGTGCGTACCACCAAACCGTTCCCTTGGGAATAAATTTTTTAGCAAACAATCCCAACCCATGAATTTCACTTAACTTCACTTCTGTTAATTCTTCAATAGGATTAATTAAAGTCGGATTAAACGGTAATTTAGCGTCGGTCATTAATTACTGTAAATTTAGGAAATAATAAATAATTTGTATGTTAAAGTTATAATTGTTCCTTCTAAATTCATAACTTTTATACTTTCAAATTTCACTATTTAAAATAGAAAAAAAAAATTAATAGTTAAAAGTATTAGGATTGAATTGCTTCAAGAACCTGCCCCTTAAAATCTTCTCCTTCTATTACTTGCATCTCATAAATTGCTTCTATTACAGTAGTTCCTCCACCCTTCTCAAATACATTACGTATCGATTCGGGATCTTTTGCGTCCCATTCACAATATAACTTTTCCAGTTCAGGTATTGCCCAGCTTCTCAGCCAATCAGCATCTTCCGTACAATCTGCTTTTAATTTTTTGAGTAATACATTTTTCTCAGGAGGAAGGCTTAGCATCCCCTCTAAAGCTCGCTTTGTAATTGGATGAATCACAATATATTTTGGCATTTTCATCTCTCCGTTCAAATTTATTGGTTTTACATAAATTTTTTAATTAAATTACAAAATTTTATACCAATTACGAAGTAGTACGGTTACTAATTTAATGTTTTTTACATATCTGTAAAAAATATGTTAATAAAAATGAATACTGAAGATGGTGAAATTAAGATTTCCTCACAAATAAAAGTCATTTATGTTATATACATAACTTTTATATAATCTATTTCGGTATAGAGGATTGAACACCGGTTAATGGGGGAAATAAAAATGGATTTCATGAAACTATATACAATTTTCCTAACAATAGTGGGCCTTACAGCTCTATTTGCGTTAGGGTATGTAATAGTTAGTATTGGAAGTCTATTTTTTTAGCTATGATCTTAATTTTTTACTTTTTATAAGTTCAATTTTAACCATTATCTTGGATTATCCGGTCTCCAAGCTTATAATAGTTATAATCGCCCCCAGTGGCCCATAGAATCGGATGAACTTTCCTCCAATCAAGTTTACCCTCAGTGAGGTATTGCGTGTCTGCATACGATTTTACAACCCGGCCGATTATTCCTTCGTTGGGGGTATAATCAAGAATTTCAGTTACTTCGCACTCTATATTAATGGGGCATTGAGAAATCATAGGAGCAGTTTTAAGCTCTCCATAAAAAGTGTCAAAGATAGCGCTCTTATCGATATCTCGCCCCGATTTCGTTCCGCACAATTGCGTTTGTTCTATTAAATTTTCAGATGGGATATTGACGCTAAATGTCATGTTATCGTGAATGCCTTTTCGCGTGTAGCGTACGTTATAAAGGCTAAAGAAAATATGCTTCCCAAAATTAAAAGGACACATATATCCAATAACTAGGTAATTAGGTTTATTATTAACTTGAGCTCCTACTAAGACTACAGGTAGAGGACTTAATAGGTTACCTTGAACTTCTTGTTTGGTCGAATTATTATTAGAAATATCAATCATCTTAAAATTTAGCAATTAATTGATCCATAAAAGGTTTGTAAACTTATATTATTGAATAGTTTTTATTTTAAACAACCCCTTGAATAATAAAAAAAAGAATTTATTAGTTAGGCTTTTAACTAAACACACTATTTCCTTCCTGTTCCACGAGATTGCGTATCTTTTCGAGATAACTTCTTTTATAAAATTGTAATTTTGATTCAGAAAAAGGTAATAAGCTCCAGTAATAAGCCAGTATCTCTTCGGGATGTAATCTGTGTTGGTTACTGTAGGGGTCAATTTCTTCGCATAAATCAAACAATTTCTGGGGAGTGGCAATGAATTTTGGTCGATTGTGTTCATATAATGGCTTGCATTCATTGTCTTTCATTTCAGTCTCAAGAAAAGTAAACTGGAAATATTCAAAGAAGTAACCTCCACTATATGGAACTTCAGAATAGAGAAAAGGAACTGCCTTTATCTGAGCACCATTATTCTGAAAAGAGACATAACAATTCTTTCCAATTGTATCGGGATTTGATACATACAAATGCTTATAATCGTTGGGAATATCTAATTCTGGACAGGGATTAAATCCTAGTTTAACATACAAGTTATTTCTGAATTTAGGATTATGAGTGCTTATGACATGAAAAAGTTCGTGCGCGATGAGTTCTTTAAGCTCCTCGTATGGCCATTGAACCATTGAAACTGGTACATATATACACTTACTTCTCGTGTAAGCGGCATCACATTCTTCTCGACCTGTGGTTTTTATAAGTTTAACACAGCCCAGAAGATAATCTTTGTATGGTGCGTAGCTACTTTCCAATTCGTCGAAAATGCTATTAACAATTATTTCCTCAGAATTTGTCCATTCTACGGTTTGTCGGGAAAGAAATTCTACTAATTCATCTATTGTTACTTTTTCCAAGGTACTCATGCGAGATTGTAGATCAAACTCACTAAAATTAGAAACATAATCGTCTTTTGCGGCGATTATCGAGGATGCTGTTTGAGCATCAACAAGTTCTGCCTTCAAATACATTTCACCCTAGTAAAAATGCAAATGGATTTAATTAAGAAAATTATATGATAGCACTTAAAAACACAGAGGGTTGGGATTTAGTATTATGAAAAAGTTATAGAACTATCGATATAACTGAGTTGTGATTTCTTAATTTAAACTCAAAAAACAAATCTAAATCGCTAAAATGGGTAAAATCTGGAGCGATGAGTAAGGTTTTCACTTTTAATAAGTTTCTCCAAATTGGTTTTCAAGGTCTTGAGCTCGTAATTGCCTTTAACTTTAATTTCGTAAATTAATTTTGCATCTTTTTCTAAATTAGTTTGCTGATACAAATTCATTGCGTAGGAATTTGGTTTAGTAAAAATATCCAAGGATATGATTCGAAATGTTTCTCCATGAACTCTATTTTTCTTATCTTGGATCGTGATTGTAGTCGAATTACATTGATATTTAACTGTAACATTAAATTCTCTAAGTGTTTCTTCTATAACGCTCAATATTTCTAAAATATAAGCAGGAGCGCTCTCAATCGCTTCGTAAATACCGAATTCCTTAGGTGAATTATTAGACAATACAGCTATAATATAAAATTAATCATATTTAAGCTTTTTAGTCGGTGAAACCTACAAATTAAGACACAAAATTAAGAACTATAAATCCCTACCTATTCCATAGTAGATTAACAAACCTGAAGAAATAAGCAGAACGAGAGTTATAAAACTCCAAGCCGTTTTAAACGTAGCGTCTTGCCACGTGTTATACAACAAAGCGCCGTATATTATAATGGTTATTAACATATTTCCGATAAGGAATAAATTCAATTTTTTCTTCAAATTGAAGTCTTTAAAAAGTCTGCGTAACCTTGTGGAGTAATAGAGCACAGGTACGGTGAAACTTATAGTAAAAAGAATGTTTCCCGCAATATATGTAGGAATACTGTATACAGGGGCCCAGTTCTCCGAATGGGTAATTCCACCGGGGAATAGAAGTAATATGAGCCATACAATACCATAGACAAGTATTATTACCAACGCCTTTTTAATCGTAAAGACATACTTTAATTTTAAAAGTCCTAAAATAAAAACTATTATGAACACGAATGAAAATATCACTAAGAAATTCAGTATAAAATATAAGGTTGCAATATATTCACCTGGTGAAAAAAAAGCAATCAACACTGCAATTCCGTTCATAGCAAGACTTAAACTAACGGTAAAGTAGAAACCGCTTAAAGTTAAGGAATTTCGATTAGTATTGCGCTTTAAAATCTTAAAAATTAGAAAAGAAAATACTACAACCATAAATATCTGCGGGACAAATATTACAAATAACCTTAAATACTCAGTAAATTGTAAAATCATATTTCCAACCTTAATTAAAAATTAGGTTTTTAAACTTAAAATAAATTTGTTATTTTTAAAAAGGTATGATAATTAATTAGCAAAACGAATATTTCGATATTACTCTACTTTCCGCTCTAAAATAATATGTGTTCTAGTATAAGACAAACCAAAAATATTCTTAGCTAAATCTCTGCACTCAACCACATTAACTTCCATTGGGACCGAGACATAACGAAGTCCCTCTCTATAAGCTGCGTCGAAGACTTTCTTTACTAAATACACACTAAGTCCCTTTCCTCTATGCTCTTTATCGATAGTAAGCGAATATCCCACGAAGGAATTATTTTTACCATCTTTGTTTTTCCTAATCGGATCTGGGAGCGTTATAAAACAACCTACAAACTCTTTGGATTGTTTTTGCCTGAGTAGCTTCACCATATATATTCCTCCATATCTTTTCGCGAACGAAAAAAAGTTCTCGAATAAATTTTCTGGGCTCGGGGTTACCTGTGATTCTGTAGCTAAGTTTCTAGCGCTTAAAATTAAAAGTGGCATTTTTAGGTTTGGGATTTCACTCCACTCTTTAGGTGCATATATTTCGTAACCTTCTAAATCGTATTTCTTTAATTCTTCTTCGGGAACTTTATATATTTCTCCCTCCCAAGTTCCTTGTTTAGATTTTATATAAAATCCGTGTTGGGTGAATATTTCTTGATAAATTGGAGGGTTAACTGGCTTTGAAATACATAAATCTTTCAAACTATCGTCAGTCATGAATCCCCAACCAAAAATAAATGTGGGAAGGTTTATTGGTCCACGTAATATTTTATATTGATGGTTTTGCGCGAGTTTGATTAATTCCTTCAGTAAGAAATCAATGTGTTTTTCTTGGTGGTCAATTGCGCCAAAAAACCCAAAAAAAAGCACTTCACTCCCATCGTCGTACACTAAACTATGAGCTACAATCTTATTATCTTCTTTTAAAATTAATGATTTAGCGCGAAACACGGTAAGATCGTGAAGTATAAATTCGTAAAAATCTTTACGAACGGGGATACTTATTCCAAGCTGTAAATATTTTAAAATTTCTCTCGGATCTTCTATTATTTCTATAGATAAGCTCATTTGTTTAGGTACCATACACCTTATAATTCATTTCTAATAATATCTCTTATGAACTAAGAAAAGTTTATATCCTTAAAACTTGAGGTTTTTATCAGTTAAAAATCAGAAGTCCCAAGTAGGTTTAATGGTTTTTAAAAAATTCTCCACTTCTGGAATTAACTTCAAGTTCCCGTTCACTTTTCCCTCATAATAAATAAAAACAATTTGATCTTCGAAAACATCTTCCTCCTTGACATATTTGTAGCAAGGCACATAACCAAAAGGTTTCAAACCTGAGTTATATAAGATTGTTTGGTGTATAGGATGATATGCAGATGCAAAAAATTCCCAATACCGTATTTTCAGCTTCAATATTAGCTCCTTTACTTCTTCTATAAATACAAACAATTGTTCTTTGTTAGAAACCTTATATTCAGTTTTCTCGAAGATTCGAATGAAGGGCCTGTGAATAAAGGAGATATATGCATCGGAATTTTTAATTGAAAAAGTAATTAAACTATTGCCCATGTTATCGTTTTCTTCTTGGTAGATTAAATTTTGCTTTATAGTTTTAGTTCTTATATCGTCAAATTCTAATTTAACATGGTCGAATACCTCTGGAAATCCTAATTGATACCTTTGGAGGACGTAAGAATAATACTTAAGGATTCGTGGAATTATTTTAGGAGTTTTTTTGCTTCTATATTTAGTTATTAAATCCTCATCGTATAAAATAAGCAAAAGTTCAGATTCCTCTTGATTAAAAAAAATATCTTTTTTTGGAAAGAAAGCAATCGGTTTTAACCCTAATAAGTCAGATAAAAATTGAGATTTAGAATGAGCAGAGCGAGCTTCGCCAAACCAAATTAAAGCTTTCTTCTCGTATTTCTTAAGAGCAACTGTCCATCCTGCCATCACTAGTTTTGGGAGAGAAGTCGTGCCTTGGTATTCTTTTTTCATCGCAAACCCGTGAAGATACATACTTTTAACCGATGCTTCAAATTTAAGTGCCACACAACCTATTACCTCGTTTCCGTTTATCTTAAATAGCATCCATAAATAGTCAGGTTCTTCGATCATCTTCTGTATTTCGCCCGGACTTTCCATTTCTTTGTATGGATACGTATTCTGATACACCTGCTTAAAGATTTCTGAGATAATTTGCGCTTCTTCTGGTTTTGCGATCTGGACCGTAGGTGTTACTTTTTGCTCTTTTGAACGCGGTTTTTTCGGGAAAGTTATGCCATCCTCTAAGCTAAGATTTTGATACTTAGCGTACTTGCTAAGAAAATCTTGAATAGTAACGATGGGTTTTCTAATTAATACTTCTTCTTTAACAGTAGACTTTGATTTTAAGAACAAAAAAATATCCCCACAAACATTTGATGATTGGTTTATAATTATTATTAAAAAATATTTAAACTTGCGTAATATCAGCGTAAGTTATTATGTAATTATATAAAGGAAAAATTTTGTAGTTCTTTTTGCAAGGATATTTATGAAAATTGTGGATTCATCGAATTAGTTTCTTTTCCCGTAGTTCGAACTATGCGTGAACTTCACGATTCGAAACTATTTATTGAATCTATCGTATCAGATATTAAAGAAAAAGGTTTTAAGTTGTAAGAATAGAGATTTGAAGGTTTTTTAAAAATATGGAAGAATTACCAACAAAAAAATCGTTTAGGCAGTACCTTTATTTTATGACTGGACAGCAATTTTCGCTATTGGGTTCAGGAATTATTGGTTTTGTAATCACATGGTGGATTACGATTGAAACACAGAGCGTACTTTATCTATCGCTAGCAACTTTCTTGATATTTCTACCCCAAGTAATTGTTACACCGTTTGCAGGAGTTCTTTCCGATCGGCTGAATCGTAAGACTATCATATTTACTGTAGATTCCTTGCAAGCTGTTTTAACGTTTGGTTTATTCCTCATATTCTTAACGGGATTCAAGCCCATTTGGATGATATTGATTATCCACACAATGCGAAGTACACTGTTTGCATTTCAGGTTCCTACTTTTCACGCAATTTTGCCCTCGATGGTCCCCAAAGATAAAATAAGCAGAGTTAACGGGGTAAACTTCCTGTTTTCTGGCTTAATTTTCATGGTCGGCCCAATCCTATCAGCTTTACTGTTAGCGTTATTTCCAATTACATATATCTTTCTCATTGATGTGGTAACTTTCCTAATAGCCGTGGTTCCGTTGTTCTTGATAAAAATTCCTTTCAATGCTAAAGAGAACAGAGCTTTTGAGAAAAAATCTTTTATGAGGGAATTCAAGGATGGATTCAAGATTGTGAAGGCAATTCCGGGTCTTTTGAGTATGATTATTTTTGCGATGATTTTTAACTTTATCTTTAGGCCCTTTGGAGTGCTCTGGCCCTATTTCATAAATATTATACACGATGGATCAGCGTTCCACTTAGCATTTCTGTTTGGTTCAATCCAAGTAGGAAACGTGATTGGGTCTTTAATTACTTCGATAAAGAAAGAGTGGAAAAACAAAATTAAAATCAATCTGGTTGGAGAGATGGTCTTTTTCTCGTTTTATTTACTGATAGTCATAGCACCGTATCAAAATTTCTACTTAATGATGATTGGTGGGTTTCTTGGAGCGATTATCTTTCCTATTACCGTTTCTACCTACTTGACAATCTTACAAACTGTCGTTCCCTCAGATAAAATTGGTCGCGTCATGTCGATCGATCACACGATATCTATGGCTATAGCTCCAATTGGTGCGTTATTAGTTGGTCCACTCGCGGGCACAATGGGCGTAGTGAATCTCTTACTCGCCAGCGCTTTGATGGGAATCGTAAATCCTATTATCTTATGGTTTTTCACCAAAATAAGGTATTTAGATCATCCGCTTGAACCAGAAATAGAGGTAGAGCCTTCACCAGCACAAGAAGTAATAGAATTAGAAACCCAAGAAATCTAAGTTTCTTTTGTTTATTTTTTCTTTTTTTAAACAAAGTTTGAGCTATTAAAATAGCATGTATATCGTAAATAGTTTTTTATAAGATTTTTGTAATAATAATATTATGAACGATGATAAAGCGGGAGAAAAAATAAATTCTGAATTTGATCAGAAAAAGGATAAAGTAGTAGAGCTTCCAATCTTGGACTTTTTTAAAATCAATATTATAAGCTTTTTGGTACCTCTCTACGCTTGTTTAGGGCTTTTTCTCTTATTTGAATATGGTTTTATCATAACATTCTCAATTCCGCTTGCTATTCATTTCTTAATTCTTCCAGTCTTTCTTTTAATTCTCTATTATATTTATCTTCTTTTGTTAATCGAGTTTACAGCGTTATGGACTCGGCGATGGAATAAAAAATCCCCTCCAGTTGAAGGTGTTTTTAAACGAGTTTTAGACGATAAAGATAGCGCCGAAGGAAAAATGATGAAATATTATCATAAGCGGGGATTTATAATCAAATTTCCGATGTGGTTAACTTCTAAATCACCGTTTCCATGGCTGGTAAATCGAGCGTTGAGAAGAATTAGTCATAATAAAATTGGAAAGAATGTTATTTATTGCGACGCTTATGTGGGGTTAGAATTTACTGAGATAGGAGACAACGTGTTTTTCTATCCTACTTCTTCGCTATCAAGTCACGCAGTTAACACTATTTTTGGAAAAATTACTATGATGAAGCTTAAAATGGGCAGTAATACAACCCTATATCCCGGAATAATCATGGGGCCAAATGCTTTAACCACGGATAATAATGTTATCTTTCCAAATACCGTCTTACATAAAAACTGGAGAGGAAAACCAGATAAATACTACTACCAAGGAAGTCCTGGACGCCCTATTGATATAGACCACATTAAGTAGTAACTAGCTTATTAAATCTTACTTTTTTTGGATATAGTTATTTATTTGTGTTATGAATCATATGACATTATTGTAAGATATAAATAGTATGTTAAATTAATTTAATTGAAATTTACTGAAAATCGTAAGGGAGCACTATCCAATAAAAATTAGATATAATAATATTATTAATGTATCATATACCAACACCTGAAGCTCGTTCTTGTTTTGAGAAAGCAAGAGATTTTTGTAAAATTAAACAGTTCAACGAAGCATTACATTTTCTTGATGAAGCATTAAACTTCTACCCGTTATACTTGAATGTATTGAATCAAAAAGGTGTTGTGCTCTGTAAACTTGGAAAACCTAAAGAAGCAATTGATTGTTTTAATAGAGCGATAGAAATAAAATCGAATTATATAAGAGCATGGAATAATAAAGGTTAAGCTTGGTAAGTTTATCGAAGCTTTAGATTGTTTTGATTTTGTGCTTAATATCAAACCAGAGAATGATATTGGCTGGAAAAATAAGGGTAGGGTCCTTGCTAAACTAGGAAAATTAGATGAGGCTCTCGACTGTTTCAATACAGTTTTAACTCTTAGACATAATTATGTTCAAATTTGGGAAAAAAAGGAAGCTATTTATTGAAACAAAATAAGATCAGTAAAGCTAAATCATGTTTAGACACCGTAAAGAATATTCTATGCAAAGATATTGAATTGATGCTCGATAAAAGTAATTTATTATATGAGATGGGAAAGACAGAAGAATCAATTGAGTGTATTAACATTGCATTAAAATTAAAGCCAAATGACATCAATCTATTAAATAAAAAGGAAGAAATTCTAAACCAGTTTAGCGAAACGAACTTTTTAACCTAATAAACGCAACTAGTTTGCTAATTCTGAATTTTGTTTCTTACTACATATCTTTATATTTTGGATATTTTTTATGTTTTTCCAAGAATTCTCGATAGGAATTTAGCTTATCTACTACGGTTCCAGCGAGTTCAATAGTCTCAAAGACAGGAACGTTACGATTGAGCAATTTTAACTTGAATTTATATCTACTTTTATACTCTTCGAACCCTTCGTTGATTTTTAACATCACACAATATAATGGCTTCGTACACACATCCTTGGCTTTATTGATATATCGAATAAATTCTCGATTCAAATCTAATCCTTTATATCCTAATTCTTTCATTAATTTCTCAACACCCTGGAATCGTTCAGGATCTTTTATGAAAATAATAGCAGAAACATTTGGATCTTTATCTAACGCTAGTATAGTGCGATAATAGATATTAGGTTGGATTCCCGTCCCACCTAAATCGATAGGGTTTGAGATATTGGTATTTACATCCGGAACGAATCCTTTCATTTTGTTGATTATTTTTTCGGATAATTGTGGAATTGTTAGGTTATACCGCTCTAAAATGTCAATAGCCTCTATAGTAGAGCCTCCTCCGATCCCGATAACGCCAACATTTCTCGTATTTGGTAAGTGAGTTAAGTTAAATGCTGAAGCTAGCGCCGCAAGTTCGTTAGAATTGCTCACGATGCAACTACCAGTTTGTTTTCCTACTGCGTTCCATATTTCGTTGTTCCCGGCTAACCCCCCTGTATGAGATAATATCGCTTTTTTAGTTGCTTCACCGTATCCGGCTCTCCATAGAATTACAGGTTTCCGGTTTAAATTGCATTTCTTAACAATCTCCATAAAGTTTCTACCTTGTTCGATGGATCTTAAGTTCTCAATATATAATCCAATAATCTTCGTATATTCGTCGGTTAGGAAGTATTCAAGAAACTCAACTGGAGATAAATCCAAAGAATTTCCTATAGAAATTAATTTTGATGCATATAATCCGTAGGATACAATGAGTTCAGAGATATTTTGCGCAATTCCCCCCGACTGGAAGATTCCTCCAAAGTTTCCGGATTTACGCGATTGTTCATAAGCAAAAAAAAGACCACCTTTAGGATTGTATATTCCAATGCAATTTGGACCTATGATTCTCACATTGTATTTGCGTGCAGTTTGAAGTGTTAATTGTTCAAGTTCTTCGTTTCCCACTTCGCGAAATCCTGAAGAAAAAATCGTGCAAAACGGAATCGATCTTTGGCCAACTTCTTCTAATACTTTTGGAACAATGCGCGCAGGGACTGCAATTATGACGTAATCGATTGGCTCAGAAATTTCTAAGACTGAGCTGTAAACTTTTTGACCTAACAAGATTTTACCCGCTAATCTTGGATTAAAATAATAGGTTTTTCCTCGATATTTATCTTTCAATGCTCTAACGAAAAAACCACCACCAGCAGGATCGTAGCCCGCCCCGATAATTCCAATAGCTCTTGGAAAGAAGAGCCTTTCAAAGTCTATTGGTGATTCTTTTGATGCAGACATTGTTAATTTACATAAAATTCGTTTAAATTATTAAAAATAATAATAGAGCTTGACTAAAATATTTTATTGCTAAATTCTTCCTAGAGTTCTATATAATAAAGTAATATCATCAGTAAAAATTCCGTCGACACCTAAATTAATCAGTTTTCTCATCATATCTTCCTCATTTACTGTAAATACATTAACTTTAAGTCCATTATTATGAGCAAAATCTACAAACTCTTTATCGACTATTGGATAATATGGGTGGATAGCATATAATTCATTCTCTATTGCTTTTTGAACTCTTCGTTTTACTATTCGTATTTTTGTTAAAGCTTTAGGAAGTAAATAGCCTATTTTTAATCCCGGTTCAATTTCCTTTACTTTTAATAGTTCTTCAATCTGAAAACTGCTTATGATTGTGGTGTTAATTAGGTTTTCTTCTCTTAAAATGTTAATTAATTCATTAGTAATTCCTGGAGCTATTATTTCGGGTTGGAGTTTTATTTTTCCTTTAGTAATTGCTATTAATTCATGTAATGTAGGTATTCGTTCCCCCTCCCCAATATCTATTTTCTTAATTTCTTCAATTGACATATCTCGTAAGTCTTTTAATTTCCCAGCTGTTCTTAAAAGATTAGGATCATGGCTTATAATTATTTAATTGTCGAGAGTCTTCTGAAGATCAAATTCGATATAATCTGCATTTAACTCAATTGCTCTTTCAAATGCTTTTAATGTGTTTTCAGGTGCTTCAGAACTAGCTCCTCTATGGCCTATTACTAAAAAATCATTATATTTTCTACTAAAAATATTATCTCCTTGTGAATTTATAATTAAATTTTATTAATTAGATTAGATAATGCCGTTCAAAACTTCTTTAAGTCGAGAAATATCGTTGGTAATAATTCCATCTGTGCCAATATTTATTAATTTCCTCATAGCAATCCCAGAATCAACAGTCCAAGGAAAAACTTTAACATTTTTTTCATGGGCATATTCGATAAATTGTCTATCAGCTAGTTTATATAGCGGATTAATTGCGTAGTAATTATTCTCAGAAGTGTAATCAATTAATTTTTTTTTGTAGGTCCAATCTGAGAATTTTCCTGCCTCAGTAGGAACAAGAGTTGCTAATTTTAATTCTGGTTCAATTTTTTGTATCTTAACCAATTCTTCATGTAAAAATGAACTAATTATTGTAGAATCAAGGATATCACCATCTTGGAAAATTTGAATGATTGTTTTAGCGATACCTTCTGCCTTAATTTCGCAATTGAGAGAGATTTTATCCTTTGCTAAATCAATTAATTCCAATAGGGTTGGAATTCGCTCACCATTTCCAAAATTTAATTTTTTTAATTCTTTAAGTGTCATTTGTTTTACAATACTTTCGATTCCTGCTGTTCTAAGTGTATTGTAATCATGAATTATAACAATTTCACCATCTATTGTCTCTTGGACATCAAATTCAACATAATCTGCTCCTAAGCGAATTGCCTCTTTAAATGCTATTAATGTATTCTCGGGGGCTATTTTACTTGCACCTCGATGACCCATGATGATAATCCTGTTATTTGCATTCATATTGATATTCTCTCATAATGTAATTAATTATTGCTTTAAAATTTAGCATTTGTTTTCCTTATTTAATTTGAACATATGCGATAAGTTTAAATAAGAGATTGACTAAAATCAATATCAATCCATGACCATACAACATAGTCAAAATTTTGTTCTATATAATGGACAAAAATTTAATGTTGAAAATCAAGCCTTATATATAACCAATAAAGGCATAAAGGACATTGAAAAAATACAATACCTCGAAAATTTATCTAATTTACACATTTTAGATTTATCAAATAACCAAATATCTCAAATTAGTGGCTTAGATAAACTTAAAAAATTAGAGATTTTATGTTTAAATAATAATCAAATTATTGAAATAAAAGGACTTGATAATCTAGAAAACCTAAGAGTATTATGGTTGAAAAAGAATCTAATTTCTGAAATTAAAGGTTTAAATTCTCTTCATAACCTAGAAGAACTTTGGTTAAAAAAAAATAAGATTTCAAGAATTAGCAATTTAAATAAACTTAAAAAATTAAAATTTTTGTGTTTGTGTGATAATCTGATTTCTGAGATTGAGGGACTTGATTCCCTTATTAATTTAAGGAGTTTAAATCTTATAAATAACAAAATTCCCTCCATATCTAATCTCCAACACCTAAGTAATTTAGAAGATTTAGATTTGAGTTATAATAAAATAAGGGATATTGAAGGGTTATCACATCTTTCAAATTTATGTTTCTTTGGTTGTAGGCACAATAAAATTATACAAATAAAGGAATTAGATCACTTAAATAACATAAACGCAATTTGTTTAGAAGGGAATCCAATAGATTTACAAAGATTAAGAAAAAAATTAAAACCATAAAGGTAACATCCTAACTTTACTATTTACTTAATTTTATTAATCACTTCTTTTGCTGCAATAATATCATTGGTTAATATCCCGTCAACACCATTCTTAATCAATCTCCTTATAACGGGCTTAACATCAACAGTATAAACATTTACCCTAAGTTTTCGCTGATGTGAATAATCTATAAGTTGTTTATCGACTATCACATAATGAGGATGGATAAACGAGAAGTTATTTTTTGCAGCTCTATCAATCGCTTGTTTTTTAATCTTCCAGTTGTTCCATTTTGGATTATTATACACTTTTACATCATAGGGTATTAAAGATGCAAATTTAAATTTTGGCTCTAATTTTTGAATCTTTTTAAGTTCTTTAAAATTAAATGAGCTAATGATTGTATCTTCAACCAAATCTGATTCTCTTAACAACTGAACTAATTTTTCACCGATATTTGTAGATATAACTTCTACACATAACCCGATCTTACCCTTGGTGAGATTAATTACATCTAACAAAGTGGGTATTTTCTCACCTTCCCCAAAATCAAGAGTTTTCAATTCCTCTAAAGTTGAATCTTCTACAAACCCCGAGCGTCCTGTAAGTCTTGATAATTCTGGATCATGAGTAATAACAAGTTCGCCATCTTTTGACTTAAAAAGATCAAATTCAATATAATTAGCTTTATACTCTATCGCTTTTTGAAACGCTTTTAGTGTGTTTTCGGGTGAATCCGAGCTTGCACCACGATGCCCTATAATTAAGATTCGATTTTTCAAATTGTTCATTGTATAAAATTCCCTTAAAATTTAATTTTGCTAAGGAAATTTAATATCTCTTTTTAATTAAATGTTTATTTTACTAAAGTTAAATCGATTGACTATTGAAACGAAAACTTCTGATAATCACCACTTTCACAAACCAAATTTTTATAGCCGAATTATTAGCAATACAATAATTACGTAAAAGAAAAGTTTAAATATCTGAACTCAACTTCTCTTATTGGTCGCCATTAAGTTTATATAGGTTAAGTAGTTTTATAATTAATTGATAAAAGAATATTGTATAACACATACAAGAATTTGTTTTACGATAAAATAATATAAAAAACAAAAAAAATTGGTGATTCAATCATTAAATTCTGTCCAGATTGCGAAAATATAATTTTCCCTAAGAACCAGAAAATATTATATTGTAAAGCGTGCGATAAGGAATTTGAATTGGATACGGAGTCTGACGATTTTAAAATAGTTAAGAAAATCAGGCACGACGAAAAAGAAACAGCTCCTATCGTTGTGAAGGAAACCTTAGCTAGCGTTAAAATTTCGTCACGAGATCGAAAAGCTTTTGAGGAATTCTTTGATGTAGGTGGAGCAGAAGAGTATTAGTTTCTTAAAAGCAACACACCAATTTTAGCTCATTTTTTCTTTCTCATTTTGCACTATAAATTGAAATTATGTTTGCAATCATATAACTAAAAATAAAATGATAAAATATAATTGGGAGAAAAAATTTCATTTTAGATAATATTAGTTTAAAAACTGATTAATATGGCTGAAGAAAAAAAGAAAAGAATTAGAGGTTTTGCTAGCGTTGTATCCAAGCAAATCGAACCATTAAACGAGATTGAAAAATTCAAAGAAGATTTTAAGGATAGAACCATCAAAATTCTTTTAAATGCGACTGACGGAAAGAACGCGGCATTGATAATTATTGATAAAGGAACTATCTGCGTTGAAGAAGTTGAGAATAATCCAAAGGAAAACCTTAAGAAGAAAAAAGTAGGATGGGATGGGCGTATACAGGCAAAGACAAACGATTTTGTCGAACTTCTAACGAGTGAAGATCTTAGTATTGGTAGCGTTGTAGGCAAAGTTCTTACTTTCAAGATAAGGATAAGAGGGCTCTTTAAAGCACTAACATTATTAGAGCTTTTTAATTATTAAATTTACTATTTTATTCTAAACTCCTTTTTTTAAATATTAAAATCTTTAGTAGAAGGAAAATAAGCTAAAATGTTTAAATTTCTAACTTAAAAACTTTAATAAGTGAGATTATTTTTTCTTTTAATCCCTTAGTATCTTCCTCCTTGATAGATTGGATAATTACTTTTTTATCCTGATCCGATATACCGTGAAATCTGTCAAGAAAAAGCCTTAAGTATATAACCTTTTTGGAGGGATTTTTTTCAATGTTAGAGACAAGATTCTCAAGAAGGGAATTAATTGATATTACCTCTGGATCCGAAGATATTGGTTCGCAAACAAATTTATTGGATAATCTATGTTCTTTAATAAGACTATTATTTTCAATAATATCTCGGTTTATCTCTCTAAGAAGATCGTTTCTTGAGGAAATTGACATATCTGAAAGAAGTTCTTCTATTTTAATTTTTTTTTCATCAATTTCTTTAAGGATTGAAAGAGCTTTATCAACAATTTCCCGCTCCATATATAACCTAACTTTGTTTAAATTTTTAAATTTTTCCTTATATATTTTATTGATATGGATAAATTTATGGAAGATAAAATTAAGCAATTTCAAGATTTTGTAGGATATCAATTTAAGAATTCAAAGATATTGCTCCAAGCGCTAACCACACCTCAATATGGAAATGAAAATAAACTACCTCATTATGAAATCTTGGAAAATCTTGGAGATATAGTGTTAAAATTGATCTTCAGTTTGAAAATGTACAATGAAGGTGAAGACGATCCAGGTAATTTAACGAAAACTAAACAACGGATCGAAGATAACCAGACATTTTTAAGAGTAGCTAACGAGATGGAATTATGGAGATATATATTTGCATCAAATAAACAAAAAATAGAAGGAACATCCATCCTAGCTGAGGTTTTTGAAGCTATTTGTGGGGCAATTTATCTAGATTCTAATAATAATCTTAAAACAGTTGAGCAAAAAATATTAGACAAATATTTTAAGGATTGGAGTTCAATGATAGAACAATCCCCGCATTTATACAAAAACCAACTCTTAGAATACCTTCAAAATGTTTACAAAACGACTCCGAAATTAGACTTTGAATACGAGAAGCTTGGTCCAGATGATGAATCTTGGTGGGTTGCAAAAAATCCTCGAATTTTTGATCAAAACCAAGAAAAAATAGTTGAACTTCCTTCGATGTTAAGATCGGAGGAATTTAAACGAAAGAAAGACGCTGAGAAGGATTTAAGTTTTAAAATTTTAAAATATCTACAAGAAAACTGATTTCTTCACTTTTTTTCCAACTTAATATCTTAAGCTCGTTTTTAGCTACCCAGTATGGATATTCCTTGATTTAGGGCATGATCGTTTCAAAGTAGTTAGTTTTTATTGATTGTTCGAATAAAGTAGAATCTTAAGGTTTAAAACTTTTTTAACACTTCTAATCCTACAGCAGTAATGAAATTATAATTTCTATTTTAATTTAATTTTCTAACATAAAAGGGTTAATCTTAATGTCTGAAGGAAGAATTATAAAAAAGACTCCAGAAATGGATGAATATGAAAATGAAACGGGAAAACTTGCAATTTGGAAGGGTAAGGAAAGTAAAGACTTCCGAAAGTGGCAAGTTAATAAGCAAAAGGATGAAATTAAAAAGCAAAAAGCCGAAACGCTTTCATTATCTCGAGAACAAAGAAAGCAAATGAAAACTGAGATTAAACAAGAAAAGGAGATTGGGAAAGATTATGAACATCTAATTGTTGTAGAAAATCTCCACAAAACTTACTTGCTTGGGACTACCGCTGTGGCAGCACTTCGGGGAGTCGATTTGACAATTGATAAGGGAAACTTTATAGACATCATGGGGCCGTCAGGAAGCGGTAAAACAACCCTTTTGAATTTAATAGGAGGACTCGATACTCCTACCAGAGGTAAAATCTTTTTAGAAGGCCGCAATATATCCATGCTTAACGATAACGCTTTAGCAGAGATTAGAAGGGAGCGGATTGGATTTGTATTTCAATTTTACAACTTACTCCCTCAGATGACCGCCTTAGAAAATGTAATGGTACCTTTACATTTTTCAGGAAAATTGAGCCGTCGAGGGAAAAGGAAGAAAGCTTTTGATTTGTTAGCACTCGTAGGATTAGATGAACGTTCTCATCACACGCCTTCAGAGCTAAGTGGGGGGGAGCAACAAAGAGTAGCGATTGCAAGGGCTTTTGCAAACGATCCTGCTATTTGCGTATTAGACGAACCAACAGGAGATTTGGATTCGAAAACGGGGGTTATGATTTTAAATTTATTAAGGGATTTAAACAAAAGAGGTGCTACTTTTATATCTGTATCTCACGATGCAGCTGTTTCTGAGTTTGCATCTAAAGTTTTTCACATGAGAGATGGGAAACTGACCCACGAAGGGAAAATTGGGGGTTTAAAGGAAACACAAGCTATGGAGTTGAAGAGAAAACAAGAAGCTGAAATGAATAAGGAAAAGTGTAAGAGTATGATTTTTAAATATCTTTTTGCAAACCAGGGGAAAACCCTAATTAAAGTAAATGATATTAAAAGTAGTATTCCAAATCCAATTATTGCTAACTTACCAGAGCATTTTAATGATATTCTTGTTGAATTAGTGCAAGAAAATAACATTAATGGAAGAGTAGTAGGAGACGAATTACATTTAGATTAATATTTTTAGTCATTTCAATATTTAACATAAAAATAAATAGTTTTTATACAAATGCCTAACGTAAAATTAGTGTTTAAATACGCATTTAAAGATCTTCTTCGTCACAAGACGAGGACTTTTGTAGGTATAATTGGGATAACAGTTTCAATTGCACTTTTGGCATTAATCCTATTTTTATCTGATTCTATTTCTGTGACTTTTATCGATTATTTGAGCATTGATTCAGGTCAACAAGATTTAAACGTACAAGTGAGACATTATAATGGAGAACCAGATAATCGGTCTAATTACTTCGAATTCCAGAATCTAGTTGATAAAATTAAGAATGAAGTAGAGGAAATTGAGGGATGCATACCTAGAATGAGTCTAAATGGTAATGTGAACTTTTCAAAGGGAGATACAACTCAAGAACTAACTAATGATAGAAGATGGGTGCGAATTTCGGGAATAGATTTTGGATTAGAAAACCAACTTGAGTTTGGTAGCTTTATCGAGCCGGGTACAAATGAGTTATTAGAATTAGATAATTTACCCATTAATCATTGTGCTATTTATTACGGTCTAAACGATGAAATTAAATATGCAGCAAATGACACTATTGAAATTCGAATGGGTTTTTGGCACGGGAATGAGTACTATTCCAGAGCTAGGAACTTCACAATTGATGCCATTTTCGATTTTCAATTAAAATGGCCCGTACAATATACATCTCAGCCTCTCATAGTTGTTGACATCGCTACACTCTACGATACTTTTGGAAATGATACTTTTAATGGAAAATGTAACGAATTAATACTTACACTGAAAAAGGGTCAAAATATTTATGATGCTCGAGATATTGAAGGTTCTAAGAACAGAGTTAAAAAAATCGCTGGTGAAGTTCAACTACTTATTGGACTTAAGGAATATGACATTGATTCTCCTAAAGTTGAGATTTTAGGTTATTCCGAATTGTTTAGTGTTGGACTTACAATAATTTTTGTATTTGTATCTATGATTTCAATGTTAATCTCGGGCGTGTTAATCAATGGAATACTTAAGACTTCTGTGGAAGAACGAATAAGGGAATTTGGCATCTTTAGAACCTTGGGAGCTACTAAGAAGTATAATTTGATTATTGTCTTAACTCAGGGATTGTTGTTATGCAATTTTGGAACGATTCTTGGTATCATATTAGCTCAATTAGCTACTGAATTTGTTGTACTCCCTATTGCAGGTAGCATTGTAGCACAATCAATACCAGGATTAGCAGGTAATATAACCTTCTCTACTACAATATGGTCAATTCTTATATCTTATATGATTGGATTAAGTGTCGGAATAGTAGTAAGTATCTCTCCAGCCTTAAAAGTTATGAAACTCCAATTAATTGAATCGATACATCCTTATCGTAAAGAGGATGTTTTATATAAACTTCAAAAACGAGCTTCTGTTAATTATAAATTGCTAATAATAGGGGGAATCCTAACTGTAAACGCAGCTTTAGTCCTTTTTGTTCTACCACGAATTTTAAATTCTGGCGATCTCTCGCTTTTTGCAGGCACATTAATAGCTCTCCTTTTAATATTTCTAATTGGAATGACATTAGCGGGTCTTGGTATTCTACCGTTAATTTTAAGAATTTTCATAAGATTTTTTCAACTTTTTACTAAAAAATTATCACCGGTATATCGAATTTTCATTTTTAGATATGCTCGGAGAAATTCTAGCACTATAATGACTTTTGCCTTTACATTTTCTTTCGTGATTTTTACTTCAAGTGTATTTAGTTACTTAGGAAATCAAGGTGTGGTCGCCGCAAATCTTAATTATGGTGCTGACTTAGTTATAGAGACAAAGGGATGGTACGAACCCGAAGAGGCTGAAAGTTTTGGATTATTTGGAGGAGGAGGTGGAGAATTTCTAAGCGACACTTCTAATCAACCTAAAACCAGCCAAGATAATGGGTTTTCAGTAAATCCAAATAGAATCCTTACAAGTGATTTTAAAGAGGAACTGTTAAAAAAAGATGGAATTGAGAGAATATCTTCTGTGTTAGCGAGTCCGTTCCATTTAACACAAATTTACTCAGAAGAGGGTAAAGAATTTACCGCTACGATCGGAGATTTAGCAAGTATAACGAGTTTGGATGTAAGCTTAATAGGAATTGATGAAATTTACCCTTCTACTATTAAGATAGAGTATATCGAATTTACTCAAGGTGATATTACTTCTTCGTTTGAACAATTGTTTAAAGTACAAGAGATTCCTGCGTGTATAATTTCCGAAGCTATATCATTAAGTTTAGATCTATTTTTGGGAGACATTATAAAAATGGAAATTGTGCGAGGAGAAGAATCTGAAATATATAAATTTAAAATCGCAGGAGTAGCAGCTGCTATGCCAGGATTTCTAGGGAAATTTTCAAGAATGGTCGTGACAGCGAATATGGGTGGAGTTATGATATCACAAGATGTCTATATGAGCCTTATGGACATTCCACCTATTCCCTATTTGGATAAAATTTTTATTCAACTTCACCAAAATGCTCAAAGATCATCTCATGATATTTTAACACAAATAAAAGAGGAAAATGAAGGTATTTACGATTTTGATATTATTAGTTTGAAAGCTGAGGTTTCAGAACAAGAATTATTTTTTACATTAATAAATGTATTTTTTAGTATTACTTTACAAGCAACAATAGTCATTTGTCTTTTTGGGTTATTATCTTCTTCTTATTCCACAATAATAGAAAGAAAGAAAGAAATAGGGATAATTAGAACCTTGGGGTTAAAGGGGAAAGAAATCAGTAGGTTGTTTACTATAGAATCTTTAATAATAATGCTAAGTAGTGGAACGGTTGGTGTTTTGGTAGGATGGACTACAGGATTATTGTTAAGTGTATCAATGAATTTAACAAGTGGTTTACCAAATATTCCTGTGTTTCCCTTATCAGATATGATTTTTGTATTCACATTATCTATCGTTTTTACATTAATAGGCATGAAAATGCTATTAAGGAAATCTCGTAAACAGAAAATTGTAGACATTTATAGAGAAACTATGTAGGAGGAAAAGAAGAGAAGTGAAGAAATCTAATAAAATTTACGTATTCGTAATTATTTTTAGTTTTCTTTCTACAACAGTGCAGAATCTTTATTCTAGTAACGATATAGTTCCAGGAACAGTAATTAACAGTTTTTCCGAATCTTCTTCAATACACAGCTCAGATATCGCAGGTTCAGATCTTTATGCTGAACAAATCAATGCTTTTGTTGCGGGGAATAAGTCAATAATAAAACAATCACTCTTTACTAATGACACGAGTATACTCTCTCGCTTTGATACTAGAGATCCCGCATTCTATAAATGTAATGTCCTTTTTAGTGCATCTAATGGAATAACACCAGCGTTATTTCCTCGTATTCTTGCTGAGAACGGTTATATTAACCAATATGAAATGACTTTTAACGGTTTTTCGGGATTTCTTTATTATGATGAGGAAATGGATGAGATTGAAGTTCATATGAGAGCAGATAGAGCATTTGAAATAATAAAGAGAAAATTTGAAATTGATTTGTTCAAAATTGAAGTAAATAATTCTTACCTCTTCCCTTTTGTTGGATATTACCCTGATTGGGAAATTTATTTCAGGGAAGTCACAAGTAATCTTCCCATGGACGGATATTGGAAAGCTTTAAATGTTGAGCGGTTAATATCTGAAGAATACGTACAGAATTACCATTTGTCCTCCACATTTCTTTTAGTGAATTCTTTAGATTTTTTAGATCTTGATATTACGAGTTCGATCGATCAAGTCAATTTTAACATAGAATCCTTAGATTTGGCATACTTAGATGATCTTGGCGTTGAAAATATTTTTGAACAATTTACAAGCGTTTTAAATGACTTTAGTTCATTGGTTGGAAATACATCAGTAGAGGTCAATGAGACCAGCACTCAAGAGGATTTTGATGAGTTTGGGGGCTTTTTTACGGGCTTAAATTTATCTAATGAATCTCACTATACAAGTTTTATGATACAATATGAAGGCGTAAGTCAAGGAATTAAAAAGACTAGTGAGAAGGAATATAGGTTTAATTTATGGGATGCATTAGGGTATGAGGGTGCGCCACTCAAACCTAGTGAGAAGACTTTTATTTCATTAACAGGTGCTTTTATGAGTGAAATAGATATTAATATTTTTTGTACAGACATAGTAGATCACACCCCTCAATACTTCACGCTTTATGATTTTTTAATCGAACAGATTGGATTATTGTTATTTTTCGCTGATGTAGATTTTGATGTCCAAATATTAAAGGATTATTCATTTGAATTGTTTTGGGTAGATGAAGGTGGATTCAAAAGAAATTACTTAAAGCCTGTAAATTTAAACGATCAAGCGGATATACTTAATTTTTTACACCTCATTGGATATCAAGGATTACCAGGGATTCCTACCGGGATATTTAATCCTATTGGAAATTTTGAAGTCACCTACGCGATTTCGAACTCTGAACCAAATCTCATCCTTACGAAAACTATGATTGGAGGAAACGCCTCTGATGGAGTTTTTCATGACTTTTCTTTTAATATAACCGCAAAAAATGTGGGGAACGAAACAGCGTGGGGAGTACCTACTCCAATACCTATCGAGTTAGATGATATGTTCGCTATTATTGCTGGGCCAATCGGAGTAGTTCTGGGTCTTGATCAGGACCTTAAGGACGCTATTTGGGAGGTTGCAAGAATCGAATACGCAGGCCAATATACTTCTATTGAAGATTTTTTTAATTTTGATAAAGACCCTCGTATTTTTTATTTTGACACAACTGGAGAGGGAATAGTAGATACTTACTTTCCAAACCTTAATAATCTCACAAATTTGTTACCATATAACAAAAATATGAATTATATAATTGATCTAATAGAAAGTGGAAACCCCCAGCTAATCTCTTCGCTAGCAGCAATAGGAATCTCTTCAGATTCTTTGAAGGATTCTTTTACTAATGAAGATAGTGTATGGAATGATAATAATTGGTTTCTCAAACCTGGTGAACTACTTACGTATACATATGATAATTTTTCTATAGAAGGGATAGATTCCTTTTCTCCATTTTATGCTTATAATTTCACGATTAGGGAGACGTTTCCAAACTTACCATCAATAATATCTGGAACCTCTATTGGAGGAACCACACCTCAAATGGCATTAGTTACAGATAATCAAGATTGGGTCATAAAGTCAGAACAAACGTACATTGATCAGCACGAGTTGGAAGTCCAATTTCTTTTTCAGAACGAGTCTAACATTGATTTATATAATAACTCCCTTGATAGCGTATCATTTTTAGTTAACTTTAGCGATCCTAATAATGTTTTAAGTTTTGAAGTGTTTAATTATTCTTCAGAGGAGTTCCAAGAGTTGTCTCCATATTTATCAGCTGCCACAAATGAGAGTGCAACCTATACCTTCGTAAAAAACAGAGGTACATTTGAATGGTTATTTGATCTTTCCTCAAGAACTAACCATACAATACTAATAAAAATAAGGGGTATTAATAGTAGTCCATTTAATGTTTCAATAAATAATTTTGACGTAGAGTTTTCTTACCGAGATATTAATGAGTATTTAGTATTAGGTTCTAGGATTATCTATACATCAGAAAGTGGTTTGGTAGAGTACGTGAGAATTTCAAATTCAATATCTTTAAGTACCATTAATATGGCTTCGATAGTAGCCTATGCTTATTTAGATAGCTATAACTCTTATGCGGGAGAGCTCAATAGTTACACGCTAATAATAAAAAATATCGGTTCCTCTCTTGCCAAGAATATTAATGTTTCTATTGTTATCCCCGGGATAATTCACGATCCAATTAATTTTACTGTAGAACGGGATATCTTAAAATATCATCTAGCCGAACTTCCTGTATCTGCTGAGGAACAGTTAGCATTTTCGTTTTACGTACCTAATTCTGCTGTTATTAGTAATACCTTTATAAATTATAGCAATTCTGAGATCATAGAGAATAGAAATTCAACAACTTTAGAAGCACATCCAAACGAAGTGTATTATTCAGCCCCAATAGATTACTTTTCTCGCTCACCTTACGTTAAAACAATTGAAATTTTTTATAATAGTTCTACATTTGCTCCCAGTATTGAAGAAGATTTTAATTTATCAATATATATCAAAAATAATGGGCTTGAAGGTTTTCCTGTTCAAAATTTAACATTTTCAATTGGTGATAAGTTTACTGGGTTAGTTCCCATGAACAAATCTTCTTTGGTATCACCATCAATTTCATATAACGCAACAGAAGTGCTCGCACTTACATTAAAAAAAGTTGGATGGAGAGGCTATTATTTTCCATCTATTAATTATTTCAATACTTCTGAGCAGAATACAATTCAGATTGCTTCTTCTAAACCCATCATATTAGGTATTATCAATTTTTCTATATTAAAATCAGTGGATAAAAATCAAATTGAAATTGGGGATTATATAACCGTCAACATTACGATAATTAATGCGGGAAACATTTGTGCTAAAAATTTCACGATAAACGATGCAACAAGTTTTAACAAGATCCAATTTGCTTTAATAGGTGGAAGTTTAATTCATACTATTTTAAAACTCTTACCAGGAGAAAGTATATCATTTTCTTATAAAATTCAAGCTATGATGCAATCTTTAGTAGAATTAAAACCTGCATCTATCGAGTATTTCTATTTAGAAGAATTGAGAGACTTATCTAATTCTATTGAGATAAAAGTAGTTATTCCAAAATTGATTCAAGTTTCATTCGTTTTAGGTCCAACGTTGGTCTCGTTATCGATTTTGGTTGTTTTCCTTTGGAAAACTCGGAGATACAAAGCAAAAAAATACGAACTTCAAAGAAATGAATTAATGCTTTTTAAAATTTCTCGCAGTGAAGCCGTATTAAACGTCGAAAGCACATTAAGAGATAAATTTAATTTGCTTTCCAAAGAAGAAAAATCTAGAGCTGTGCTTGATAAGGGAGGTGAGCAGAACAATTGAAAACCATGAGTAAATTCTCAATAATTTTGCTTATAATCATTAGTTTGACTGTTGGGCCAAACATCATAATAAACTTACCAACGCAAGATAAAAGTATAAGTAATTCCACGCTTCCGACCAAGGTTGAAGACAATTTGCATACTTCTAATATTAACGAGAGGTCTGTAATAGTTTATTTCAATAAATCTACGTACAATATAAGCGCCTCGAACCGTTTTGAATTTTATGGAGGTCGTTTAAAAGAAAATGAAGCTTGGAACGGAATATTTAATAATTTTTCTGGTTTTGCGGGTATTATTCCTTATGAAAACATTTCTTACTTTAAGAGTGAATTTTCCGATGTTAACATTGATACAGACGAAATGATCGATGTTCAAATGAATTACGCGAGTGCTCAAATTCAATCGGTTAATTCCACATGGTATGTAAATGGTTTTAATGGGAATACAGATTCTTCTATCGCAGTTTTAGATAGCGGGGTGAATCCTAACCAAGACTTTTTACAAGGAAAAATAATCGGTTGGCAAAACTTTGTTGACCAAGATTCAATTTCGGATAAGAATGGTCATGGGACATTTGTATCTTCTGTTATCGCAGGAACTGGAAATCCCGCTAATCTTTCAATTGTAAATTTATATGGTAATTATTCCCATTTAGATTTATTTAACGATTTTCTACCGTCCAAAAATTATTCAGTTAAAATTTTTACCGCAAATATGTCAAAAGCAAATTCAAAAGTCAGAATCAACGCAACTAGTAGCTTTGAATTAAGTGAAATTGATAAATTTTGGTTTGAACTCTACTACAATTCAAGTTTAGTCAACTCAACTAGTATACAAAATCCTAACCAGCATTACACAATACTTCATAATATTGAGCCTGCCAAAAGAGGAATGTACGATTTGTTCATTAAGTATCATAAAGAAGGTAATACTGTCCCCTCGTTTTCGTTTAATTCTTCTGTTCTTTTTTATCCAGAATCATATGCAAATAATTATAATCACTTTACTGGTATAGCGAATGCAACTAATATTTTAGCGTTTAAGATTGTAAATCGAACTGGCGTTGGTTATATCTCAGATTTAATATCAGCAATGGCAAGCGTTATTCAAAATCGAACGACTCATCATATCGTAAGCGTTTGTTTAAGTGTTGGAACTTTAGGAGAAGATGTTGCGGCTATTAATTCTGTAATCGATGAAGTTATTGAAAACCATATTTTAGTGGTAATTGCTGCGGGAAATAATGGGATTGAAAGTTCTAAACCACTAAATAGCTTAGGCACAAATAAAAATGCGATTATCGTAGGGGCAATTAACGACAGAGATCAAGTCGCATCTTATAGTAGTATGGGACGAGAAGTTGGAAGTAATGTTGTTAAACCAGATATAGTTGCACCAGGAGGTAGCACAATACCAAACCAGCGTTCAATAATTAGTGCTGATAGTAAATCGGATGAAGCCACAACTTTGACTGGAACATCGATATCAACAGCAATCGTTTCAGCCGTAGTAAATATATTAATAGACGCAAAATGGGATGCGTGGTCTGAGTGGAATAACCAAGATTTATCAAAATGGGTTAAAATTATTAAGGCAATATTATTAATGACTGCTTCAGAGACTAATATGGAACGGGAAGATAACCCCCTAACAGAAAAAGACGAGAGTAATTATTCCCCTTCTTTATTTAATGGGTTTCTAAATAGTATAAAAGATGAGCATGAAGGTTATGGAAGGTTGAATGTTCAAGCAGCCATTGATGCTTTAACCAAAAAACTTGAAGTAAATCAGACAATATCTGATTATTTAACAAGCTCGGAAGTAAACCCTCTTGGCGATCATGTTTTTGCTAGAAAGATAACTTTAAGAGAAGATATACAATATCTATTTAATTTAACTGAAGTAGATAATAGCGCTGATTTAGACTTATTTCTGTTTTCTAACGAATCAAATCAATATGGAGAACCTATTTTATTAGAAACGGGACAAAAATGGTATGGAGATTTTAATTATGTTTATTTTACACCAAAGTATAATCAAACTAATTGTATAGTTATCGTGAAAGCAATAGAAGGGAACAGCAGTTTCACTTTAAATGTTACAACTGTTCTAAATGAGTTTGAACCCGAGTTAAAAATACCCGAAATTACATATTTTGGAGGTTCAAAGAACAATACAGTTATTAGCTTACAAGAATTCTATGGTAATGAACCCGCTAAAAATTATTCTATTGATAACTACTGGTTTTATATAGATTTTTTCGATAAAGATTCCTCAAATGTACCTCCCCAAGAAGTATATGTATCTATTATTGAGACTGCTCAAAATTATAGTTTATCTCAATTATTTGAGTTTGATAATAATTATACAGATGGTGCTATTTTTAGAAGTGATTTAGTGACGTTCCCCGTTCCCGGCACATATCACTACTTCTTTGTCACGAGTGATGGCATCCATCAAGCTAGATACCCTCTTTCTGGACAATTAAATATTACTATAGAATTTCCAAGCGATAGCGAGAGATTTCCATACGCACACGATTTCAATGAGGGGTATACTGGTTGGACTTACAATGGAACAGGATGGGGCTTACTAACGCAAAGCAATCAGAACGATAATCGGTCATATCTCTACTCTAGTGATTGGTCTGCGATTTATTTTGGTAGAGAACATGATTACCCATCAAATTACACATATCAACCTGATCTCATTACAAATCCCTTTCCAAATGGCTCATTACGAAGTCCCTTGTTTAACATAACGCAAGTTAATAAGAATACCACCCAAGTTTTTGCAAAATTTGGATTAAGAGTAAGTGTTAACTCAGGTGATTTCTTACTCTTACAAATTAATATAAATTGGACGGGATGGGTTACGCTAAGGACTTTTACAAACCTAGAAAGTGATTGGTTCCTTGAAGAAATAAATATTTCTCAATATATAGGGAATTACGTACAATTTAGGTTCCTTGCACTAATGGATGAGGAATACGACCCTGTGCAATATAGAGGTTTGATCTTGGATTATTTTTCATTAGAGAATTATACTAATTTAGATTCTCCCGAAATTGATTTTAATATCAACGAGGGTTTGTCGGCAACGCAAGGATTTAAATACGATCGCTTCACGTTCTCTTGTCGATATTACGATTCGGACAGTAATTACCCCGAGTTTGTATACATTGAAATAGAAGACACAAATTACTCAATGATTAATATATTTGGAGCTTGGAATACCACTTTCGACTCTATCACCGAGCGCGGAATTCAGTTTGTGAGGTCATTTGTTCTTAACGAATTTACAAATCTTTCTTTTAGGTTCCATACCTTTGATGGGAAATTCTTAAACTCAACACCTTACTATAATCAAGATAATTCTTTATTCGACTTTGAGATTCCACCAGTATTAGAATTTAATGTAAATCATAGTAACAAGTTAATTGGGTATGAATTTTCTAACAACGATTTATCAGATTACTACATCGCGGGATCACCTAATCAAAAAGAGTTAACTCCGTGGTTAAAAGGAGACAATACATGGCACATCTATTCACGATTTAATAAAAATTATCTTTATGGTGGAATAGGGCAAAGTTTTGGTAGTCTAAATCAAGGTTATAACCTAGACTGGGAAGCCCAACTGATAACACATCTCTTATATGTTCCGGATGAATACGATGTATATTTGAGATATACGTACGACATTTCATTACAGAACGAATTCTTCTTAGAACAAGACGAATTAGATAAATGTGTTGTTTCAATCTCAGAAAATTATGGTGAAGATTGGTTTGTTCTCAAAGAGTACTTCTTTGATAGCGACGATCTTTCTGGAAATGAATCGTTGGACATCTCACAATATTCTAATAGAAATATCTTAATTAGCTTTACTTTATATTCGAATAACATTACGCTAGGTTTAGGAAACGGGTGGTTGTTATCTAACATATATATTGGGTATGATAAAACTACTGATTTCGTTTCACCTACTGTTACATTAATTAACCCTTCGAGCGGAGAAACAGTTAATAGTTTTACCACAATAAAAGCCAATATTAGTGACAACATTGAGTTGGATAGTTCTAGAATATATGTATACTTGAATAACAAAATCGTTGAAACTAGTTTACTTAATTTCAATACCGAAACGGGAGTATTAATCTTTAATTGGGATACTACATTATCTTCAGATGGTCAATATCAAATAAAAGTTGTAGCATTCGATAAAGAGGGTAATAGAGCAGAATCGTCCGTTAATGTTAGTGTAGAAAATGGTTTTATTAACCTACGGATTTGGGGTCCTTGGTTGTTAGTAATTGTTAGCCTAATAATTATTGGTATAGTATCGTTTTATATTGCCGAGCGGAGAGGTAAAATTTGGTTTAAAAAACGTAGAACCATAAACGCTGAAAAAATAAGACTAACTCACATTGATAAAGATCAAGCGATAAAAAGGATCGCGTTAATAGAAACACATGAGGAACAAGGTAAACCCCTCATTCTTCACTGTAAGTTCTGTAGGGCGTGGTTTGAATCAGACAGATTTAATTACATGTGTCCGGTATGCGAGCATGATCAAATTTACATTGCTTACAATTGCATAAATTGTGGAAAATGGTATTTTAAAGATAAAACGAGTAGTGAATATTATTGTAAAAATAAAAGTTGTAAAGGAGTCAGACTAATTAATCGTGAGAAACAAGAAATTCAAAATATTTTGAATAAAGAAGGCATATTTTTAAGAAAATATGAACTAAAAAAGAGGAAGTTTAGCATATTAGATTCCTAAATTGAAAATAAAAAGGAAAAGCGTAAAAAATTGAGTTTACAAAATTTTCTGTATAGACTGAAAACAAAGATTCGGTTGCAGTTTTTAAGACAATCGTGGTTAAATATTAAAAAAGATCGCGCAAAAGCGATATTCGCCATAGGGGGAATTACAGTTTCAATAATTCTATTAACTGCTATAGGAATGGTCAACGATTCAATGTCATACAATTATATGGGTATAATTACAAGCACAACGGGGAGCTCTGACATAATAATATCTCAAAAAACCAAGTCTGATCTGACTTATGACACATTCTTTAACGAATCTATTATAGATAATGAATTATATGATATTGAGGGAGTAGAAGAGTTATTTCCTAGAATTATGATGCTCGTTAAAGTTTCTTCCTACAATTCAGATGCAAATGGTACATTACAAATTTATGGTATTGATTTTGGTAAGGAAGCGAGTAATGGTAATATGGGGGATTTGAATATAGTCGATCAGAACGGGTTTGAAACTGGAGAAATCTATGCTGGAGAACCAAATTTAGGAGAATGTGTTATTTTGTGGAAGGTAGCAGAATTGTTAAATGTCACTTTAGGAGATTTGGTACATTTGAATTATCAAAATCACGAATTAGATGTTGAAGTGGTTGCGATATGTGACCAAGACTTAAAATTTACAGAGCTAGAAAACGCTTTGGTGATACTTAATTTACAGCAAGCCCAATCGTTTTTAAATAAAGAAGGAAAGATAAATTTAATAATGGGTACAATCCAAAATCCGCAATCCATATATGTTGTGAGTGATATTGATCTTACTAAAAGAAAAATACGGGAAATCGGTACCTTAATTCAACAGAGATTAGATCCAAATGAATACACCGTTTCAATGACAAAATTAGAAGAGATAACAGCTCAACAGTTTATGCTTATTAGTATGACAATTATATTTTGGTTTATTACTATTATGTCGATGCTTATTACAGGTATATTAATTAATTCAATTCTTTCTACGTCCACAGAAGAAAGAATAAGAGAATATGGTATTTTAAGGGTTGTAGGAGGGAAAAAAATGTTCCCTGTGAAAATGGTAATTTTTGAAGGCGTTATTATTGGAGTAGTAGGTTCAATTCTTGGAATTATTGTGGGACTCATTGGAACACCATCAATCGTAAATGCATTATTCATTTTAACAGATTTTCCAATTCAAGATATGGAATATGTGATACAACCATTCACAATCATTTTAGCTTTTTCAATAGGTTCGGTTGTATCTTTAGTTATATCCCTCTTTCCTGCCCTTAAAACTGCCAAGCTTGATATAATTAAATCAATTACACCGTTCCATAAAAAGGAGGAAGGTTGGGAAATAAAAAAAGAAGGGAGTATGAATGTAAGAAATTTTTTGATTGGAATCTCTCTTGCTACGATAGGTATGCTAGTTTTTATTCTGTTGCCAAATATTTTTGTTTCGGGAGATTTGATGATGGTTGCAGGCTTGTTTATTGGACTTATTGCTGCCATTTTAATTGGGATGGTATTTGCTTCAGTAGGTATTATCCCAATTATTCAAAGTTTGCTTATAGGGGCTATCTCACCCTTAATTAAGAAATATGCTCAGATTATAAAAATATCCCTAAAAAGGAATAGAAGGCGGAATACTAGCACGATTGTGATGTTTGCCCTTAGTTTTTCATTTATCTTTTTCATAACAAGCGTTACTGAAATGGAATCTAAAAACATGTCAACTAATTTAAGGTTTCAATACGGTTCCGATTTGGTTTTAATAAATCAAGGTTTGGATCCTGAAATCAATGCAATCACGTACGATTTATTCCAAGAAATTTCATCCATTCAAGGAATAGAGCAAGCAACACTATCTCTATATAATACATTTGATATAACTTCACTTCTGTCTGTACTCTTTGATTTTAGCGAGGGAGCAGGAGGATTTGATGAAGATTCAATTAACGATGCTTTCATCAATATATTTGAATTTTACTCCGAGCAAGCGCAAGAAAAATACCGAGTAACTGCTGGTGATCTTTCTGCTATAGATGAAGTTGAAATAGGATTCATCGGAATTGAGAAAAACTATTACAATTTAATTGATAAGGATTTAATGATTTGGAGTAGCCCTCAAAGTGGCTATAACTATTCATTTACCCAGCTATTTAGAGCAAATAACACTTGTATAATTGCGAAATCTCTAGCGGCAGTTTTCGGAGTAAGCGATGTTGGAGAATATATTCGTTTAACATTCTTTGATCCAGGAAATCCTGAAGATCAGGGAAATCCTATGGAATTCCGGGTTGTAGGAATTTCGGGGGGAATGCCAGGGTATTTCAACTTTAGAAGTTCTGAAGCTACTGCGGAGGGCGGGGGAATAATTGTCTCTATAGAAAATTATCTTCGTTTAATGGATATTGAAGATCCTTGGAGCTCTAATATGGTTGTAGATAAAGCCTTCATTAAACTTATCGACGATTCTGAGGCAACTATTGAAGCCACCAAAGAAGACATACAAGATTTAGTAGGAGATAAAGAATTTTTTCTTGACGACGCTATATCAAAAGTCAAGTTTATGCAAGAAACCTTTAATAGACAAAGCGCGTTAATGGAAGTAATTCTATGGTTTGCGATAGTTATTGCTATTTTTGGTTTAGTAAGCACAATGTACGCAGTAATGTTAGAGAGGAAATTTGAAATAGGTATTTTAAGGTCAATGGGTATGAAAACCAAAAATGTGAGAAATTTGTTTTTAATTGAGAGTCTGATTATAATGTTAAGTAGCGGGACGATGGGTACAATAATAGGTACATTTTGTGCCTATTTGATGGAGACAAATCTCGCTCTTATAACTGAAATGCCAGTAATATTTTCGATACCTCTTGATGTTTTATTTAGAGTTTTTTCCCTTTCAATCTTCTTTGGTATCCTTGGAATATATATTATCCTAATAAAACTGAGTAGACAAACTGTAATGGATATATTCCGTCAAACATTTTGAGAATTGTTAATCTACATGTTCTAAAAACTCAACCAATTTTCTCCAAGCTTTTCCTCTATGCGAGACCGTATTTTTTTCTTCAATCGTCAATTCAGCAAAAGTTCGATTTGGAAATTCATTGGGGATAAAAATAGGATCAAAACCAAAACCTCCCCTGCCTCTAATAGTTCTTGCTACTTTTCCATCTACTGTGCCCTCAAAAATTATAGTTTCGTTAATAGGTTGAAAATACATAGCGATAACAGCTTTAAAATGAGCTTTAGTGTCGTGGTAATCTTTTATAAGATTTAAAATGCCTTTATTACCAATTGTATTTAGTACATATTTCGAATATACTCCCGGAAAACCATTAAGAGGTACATCGACAAAAAAACCAGCGTCTTCTATAAAAAAAGAATGAGTCATCTTTTCCCTTACGCTATTTAACTTAAATAATGCTACTTCCTCAATGCTAGATGCTTGAATCTCGGTGGTTTTAATTGTGTTTTGCATTATCTCATAAGATAGATTTTCTTTCTGGAACAAATTTTGAATTTCATTAAATTTGCTATTATTACCAGTAATGAAGTAAATCATTTCTTTTTCCTTCTCCATAATTGCAATAATTTCCTATGATTTATTTAGATTAATAAGGTTTCAGTTGATAAATTCAAAAATTTTAATTTATATGATTCTTTATTAAGTTCATCAATAAAATTACATTTATTAATTATTTCATAAACTGGGATGCAAAAATGGCTCGAATGCACTCAAGAAAGAAAGGGAAATCTGGAAGCACTCGTCCATCAAGACGGGAAAAACCAGTGTGGGTGGAACTTTCTTCTGAAGAAGTAGAA
The DNA here is from genome assembly GCA_013375475.1 of Promethearchaeota archaeon. Classification (GTDB taxonomy): domain Archaea; phylum Asgardarchaeota; class Lokiarchaeia; order Sigyniarchaeales; family SOKP01; genus SOKP01. The sequence goes on along the minus strand of JABXKD010000004.1, from coordinate 4,707 downwards.
AACGAGGTTATTAAACTGGCAAGAAAAGGTTTTTCTCAATCCTTAATTGGTGTGATATTAAGGGATTCCCATGGTGTTCCTTTAGTAAAAGTAGTTACCGGTAAATCTATTAATCAAATTCTTAAAGAAAATGATATTGAAACTCCTCTTCCCGAGGATTTAACAAATTTGGTGAAAAAAGCGCTTGTTCTAAGAAAACATTTAGAATCAAATCATAAGGACCTTGAATCAAAAAAGGGGCTACAACGCACAGAAAGTAAGATTTACAGGCTTATAAAATATTATAAAAGTAAGAAAGTACTGGAACCTGATTTCAAATACGATCCCGAGAAAATACGAACTATTGTCATGAGGTAAAATTAACCTATGAGTCAAAAAGCAAAGAAAAAAGGTCCAAAATTAAGGAGAGTTTCGTTTAAAGATAAAGATTGGTATATAGTAATTTCTCCAAAAAGCTTCAACTTCAAACCTATGGGAGAAATAATTGGGATGGAAGAAAATATTATAGGGAGAACTATGGAAACTTTATTATACGATTTTACGAATAGATATGAAGATATTAGTTTAAAATTGAAATTCAAGGTGGTTCAAGTAAGTCAGGAATCAAAACAAGCACAATCCATATTCTTAGGGCACTCATATACGAACGATTATGTCAGATCGTTAATAGGTAGAGGAAGTTCTAAGATCCAAACCATAATCAATCTTTCAACTAAAGATAAATTCGTTTATCGACTAACCATCATTTGTACCACAATAAAAAGAGCTCGCAGTTCACAACAGATCGTAATTAGAAAAATTATGAGAGAAATTTTGAAAGAATTTGCTAAAACCCTCAATCACGAAAAATTTATCACTGGAATGATTTACTCTGAATTTTCTAACCAGATTCTAAGAATCGCAAAAACGATATATCCTTTATCAAATTGTTCAATTATCAAATGTAAATTGGTCAGCGTTCCTGAAGGTGGAGAAGATACTGTTTATGTTACTAAAGATGAAGACTTTGAAGTTGTTGAAGTAGAAGTTAAACGATCTAGAAAAAGCGATATAAAAAGAACTGAGAGAATAAATGTAAAGAAGCTTACTCGAATTAATAGGAGTTCTCCTCAACCTAAAGAAGAAACAGAGGAAGCTAAACCAACAGAGGACGTTTCACCAGAAGAAGTATCCGAATAAATTTTTTCTATAATTATACATTACCTGCTTCTACTCTTCTTTATTATTCTATTTTTATCCTGAAAATATAAAGTATTCGCAGGTACATCTTCACTCACCATTGTGTGCGCTCCTATTATAGATCCTTCCCCTATTTTTTTACCACACATTACGCTGGAATTAATTCCAGTCTGCGAATTCGGTCCTATAATAGCGCCTAATTTCCGTCTCCCAGAATCAATTAATTTATCATTAATATTCATGCTTATGTTTCTATTATCGAACCTCAAGTTAGATATTTTAGTACCAGCTCCGAGATTAACATTTTCGCAAATAATAGAATCTCCAATATAATTGAAATGAGGGATGGCGGTATTTGAAAAAATCAATGAGTTTTTGATCTCAGACATACCAATATGACAATCATTCCCAATAGAGGTAAAGGGTCTTATAAACGCATTCGGTCCAATTAAAGAGTTTTCTCCAATGTAGCAAGGACCTAAGATATAAGTCCCAGATTTTATTAAAGTATTCTTTCCTATGATAACTTTACCCGAAATTTGTACATTTTCCTCTATTTTTCCTTTAATTTCGTGGTTAATGTTGTTCAAAAGGAATTCGTTCGCATTCAAAAGATGCCATGGTAAACCAATATCGCTCCAAAAATAATCCTTAATAACATATCCCTTAATTTTTCCGTTTAACTGGTTAATTAGGATTTGCATTGAGTCAGTAAACTCATACTCATTCCGTATGGATAATTCAGTCAATTCAATTGCCTTGAATATTGTAGAATTAAAAATGAATATTCCGGCATTTGCTAGATTTCCAAGATTTAAATCAACGGAAGGTTTTTCAGTTATTTTTTCAACATTTGCTTCGTTATCTAAAGATATAATCCCATATTCTTGTGGATTATTAACTTCACATAAAGAAATTAAGCCTGCGCAACTGCTCTTCTCGTAAGTCTCTAAAACCTTCTTATATACCTGTGGATCTGTTAATAAATCTCCATACATTAGGAAAAACTCATCATCCCCTACGAAATCTTTAGCGTAATTAACTGCGTGAGCTGTCCCGAGGTGTTCTAATTGTGTAGCATACTCGATCTTAACATTATATTTAGATAATCCCTCTCCAAAATAATTCTTAATGACTTCTTCTTTATATCCAACAATTATTAAGATTTCTGTTATCCCCACATCTTTTAGGTTTAAAATAGAATGCTCTAATAATGGTTTACCTCCAATAGGTATCATTGGTTTTGGGATCGTAGATGTAATAGGATTGAGTCGTTTACCCTTTCCTGCTGCTATAATAACAGCTTTCATAATTAAGAAAAAGAAACATTTTATTTAGAAATTATTGTTCAAAAACTCGTTAAGTTGAGTTTTCAAATATCTAAAAGGTTTTAAATCTCCTAAAAATTCAGTTCTTAAAATTTGTTCTTGAGAAATATCTTCTTCTAATTGTTTAAAAATCTCTTTAATTTTAACGAAATCTCCCGAAGCGATGAAATCTAGAGAGTATTCATTAATAGGGCTGCAGAGTATAGTGTTTTTACAACTTTGGTCTCCTAAATCGTTAAAGTGAACCTCTTTAAGGTTTGTTTTAGCTCGAATTTGAGTGTTCATTATGAGTGTTGCTAATTTAGCCGATATACTAGAAGAGAATAATTCGATATTTTCATCAGTAATCTCCCGATGAAAATTATTTAATAGTGTTTTATCGTACAATTGAGAAATAATTGGTAATCCCTGAGCGGAAATTCCACAATAAATTATCTTATTTTCCATATCAGAACATTCTATATCAATAATTTCATCTTCTATGGGATCTCGATATTTGTCCCATAAATAACCAGTAATTAATTTAATTACTTTAGAGAACTCTGAGTGATTAGACACTTTTTTAATTTTTTCTGCTGTTTCATAATTTGCAGTAACTTTTTCGATGTACTCATCCATTAATTTAGAAACTTCTTTGGAGCTAGAGGGAAAATCACCTGTAATGCAATAAAACAAGTTTTGGTTGTTTTTTGTCACGTTCTGTTTAATTATCATTCGTTCTTTACCAGTTTCGCCTTCAAAATAAATGTCTGTCAATCGCCAATTATTTTTTGGATTAAGACTACTAATTAATTTTTCTACAAAAAGTACAATTTCGAACGAGGGATATTTATTAGAATTAGAGACATACAGTACTTCATCGTCCAAAATTATAGCAAAACCAGTTATCATAGAAAAAATCGCTGCGAAGTATAATAATTAGATAATAAGACTATTCTTTAAATATTTCAAATCTATAAAAATATTAATCATTTTCGAATAGATCAAATTTAAATAATAGAAATCGAAGGATTATTTTAATCTTAGGAATTTTTAATTTTTCTGTTCCTATATAACAATTAACTTTTAATAATTTCAATAAATATAATAAAAATAGCTGAAAACTAAGAGATATTTAGTTAGAAACAATCTTTACTATACAAAATTCCACCAATAGGTATGAAAATCTTAAAATTAGTTGAGAAGAAAAAAATTCAGCGTGCAGCAGAACTGCTTTTAAATTCCAAAGAAGCTATTGCTTTAACGGGAGCTGGAATCTCTACGGAATCGGGAATACCAGATTTTAGAAGCGAGGGAGGTATTTGGGAAAAATATAAAGTCGAAATTTACGGTAATATCGAAGCTTTTCTAAAAAATCCAGCTAAATTCTGGGAAATGGCACAGAAAATTGCTCCAAACCTGTTTAAAGCAAAACCAAATCCCGGACATTATGCTCTTGCAGAGTTGGAGAAAATGGATTTGATAAAAGCCGTTATTACTCAAAATGTTGATGATCTCCATCAAAAAGCAGGTTCTATAATTATTTACGAAGTACACGGTAATGTCAACAGGTTTAGTTGCTTAGGATGTAATGCCTCTTACACCAAAGACCAGGTTTTACGAAAATTGAAGAGAGAAAAGAAGCACGGCCCATCTTGTGATTATTGTGCAGCACCTCTAAAACCCTCAGTTGTGTTGTTTGGGGAAGGACTCCCCCGATTTGAAATGTATCAATCTAAGGCATTAGCTCAAAAAGCAGATGTTATGTTAATTGCGGGTTCTTCTCTCTCGGTTGCCCCTGTATGTGATTTACCGCTTTACACTCTAAGGGAAAAGGGAGATTTAATCATTGTAAACGACCAACCTACTGACTTAGACGAAAAAGCTACGGTTGTACTCCATCACAAAATTGGAACAACCTTACCCCTAATTGTTGAAGAAATTAAAAAATTACAAAAAGAATAAAAATCTAACAGACAACCTCTTAGAGAACCAACAAAGTTATGGTTTTTCTGTATGTATAAAGAAAGTTCAATTATTAAAGATTGGAGAAATGTTGATTTAACTTTTGGTCTGATATATCCAAATCACTATAAATTAGGAATGTCTTCTTATTCAATTAGATTACTTTACCATTTAATTAATTCAAATGAAAAATTTGTCTGTGAACGTATTTTCCTGCCTGAATTTGTAAAATATCCCGCATCCAAAGATTTTTCTT
>JABXKD010000049.1 GCA_013375475.1 Promethearchaeota archaeon | reverse complement strand
AATACATCATTACATGTAAGTGGAGCTTCAGTCGATTTGTTAGGATTCGGAAGCATGGATGAGAGTCTAAATCAATATAACTTTACATTAAACACTAACGATTTAGTTCAGGGTGTAAATGTTTTAACCATTTTGGCTCAAAAAGATAATTACCAATACCAGACTATACAACTTCTTGTAAATGTTCAAGTTAGAACTACTTATTTAAAAGTATTTGTAGAAAGTGTCGAAAGAAATAATAGTGACACAATTAATACTCAATTTGGCGAGCAATTAAATATAACAATTTTTTATCGAGATAATGTAACTAACGCGCATCTAGCTGGAGCTATTGTTAATATAGTTGGTATAGGAGGTTTTAGCGAAATAGGAACACAATTTAATTATACAATTAATACTGATAATTTCGAAAATGGATTAAACATTTTAACGATATTTGCTCAATTAAATGGATTTCAAGATCAAACATTTCAGATAATTTTAGATATATACGATCGCGAAACAGAATTATTATTATTTATTAATAGTATTCAGAGATACGACTCAGAAACTATTAATTCTCAGTATTATGAATCGCTCAACATTACAATTCTTTATAGAGACAATATTACTAAGCAACATATATATAGTTCTATAGTCAGTTTATTAGGATTGGGAGCGTTAGATGAGTTGCTCAATCAATATAATTATACTTTAATTACCAACGATTTAAATCAAGGAATAAATGTTTTGACGATTTTGTGTACCAAGGATAATTATCAATCTCAAACAATTCAATTTGTCATTAATATTCAAGAGAGAGTTACGTATATAAGATTATTTATTGAAGGATTAGAAATTTTTGATAGCGATACATATCTTTCCCAATTTGATGAATCGTTGAATATCACTATTTTATACCGGGACAGTACAACAGATGCTCATCTTACTGGAGCGAATGTTGATTTGCTTGGTGTTGGAAACTTTTTTGAAAGTGGAACTCAATTTAACTTTAGCCTTAATACCAACAATTTAGCTGAAGGGATTAATGCATTAACTATTATATCAATTAAAGATAACTATCAGTCGAGAACAGTTCAATTTTTCATTGATGTCCAAGAAAGAGCCACTTACTTGCGATTATTCGTTGAAGAAGACGAGAATTTCGATCTTGATACTATTGATACTCAATTTGATGAATCATTGAATATTACTATTTTATATCGTGATAGTATTAGAGATACCCATCTTACTGGTGCTAAAGTTGATTTACTTGGTATTGGAAATTTTACGGAATTCGGTTCTCAATTTAACTATACAATAAATACCAATACTCTAGTCAGTGGTGTCAACATTTTAACCGTTTTTGCTCAATTTGAAGGGTACAAACCTAAGAGAATTCAATTTTTCATAAATGTCGAGGAAAGAAATACAAGATTATCCCTTTATGTAAACAGCCTTCCAAAAAGTCAAGGTGAATCTATCAAGTTTGAGGCAAACGAACTGATTAACATTACAGTTTATTATATAGATGATCTTACAAATAATTCCCTCAATTTGGCTAATATCGAATTATTAGGATTTGGGATATTAAATCAAACAGGCATGTATTATAATATCACGATAAACTCTAATGACTTAGAGAAAGGTGTTAATGTATTAACATTATTTGCTCAATTACCAAATTATCAAGCAATGTCAGTACAGTTCATTATTGATGTGATTGATAGGGCAACTCAACTTCAATTATTATTGAATGGGGATGATGTAACTTCAGATCCCGTTTTCGAAATAACAATAGGAAATTTACTGAATGTAACAGTAAAATATTTAGACAATCAAACTGGAATAGGAATTCCAAGTGCTCTATTACAATTTATAGGGGAGGATTTAGATCAAAACTTAACAGAAAGTTTACTTCTTAATCAATATTCTTTAATATTTAATAGTTCAATTCTATTAATTGGGGTAAAATTATTTACTATCGTCGCATCAGCGCCAAATTATCAAATTAATACGATTGATTTAAGAATCAAAGTAAATAGAGTGAGTACATCAATAAATACTGTATCTGGTCTTATTTTTGTTGATATAAATCCTAATGAAAATTTCCTTATTCAAATTGTTCTTAACAATACTGATTTCGGAGGGACGATCAAGAATGCAACGGTCACTTATAGGTGGGGAAATGGACAAGGAATTTTAAGTGATTCGAACAACGATGGAATATATGAAGCTACATTAAATAATGTACCCACAGGATCATATCTTATAAGTATTAATGCGTATGCAGGGGAAAATTACGATTTTCGTGATGATTTCGAGATAGTTTTGAATGTAATTGCACCACCTGGTCCCGATATTACCATAATAATAATATCTTTGGCAGCTGGCGTGGTAGGAGTAACCGTAGCTTTCGTTCTATATCAAAAACGTTTTAAATATCCAGCAGAAGTAAGGATGATGCGAAAAATAAGAAAAAAAATTGGCAAAGGGAAGAAGTTGAAACCATTGACAGTTGACACTCGTAGTAATATCATAACAAGTGAAATAGAGCGTAGTAAAGAAATATTGAGAATACAAAAAGAGATTGAAGATAAAATAAATAAATCAACAGGAGGAGATTCTCTAGAATGATACTAAAGGGTGATAAAATGAATAGAAATAAAAGAGCAGGAGCTTTCTGTTTAATTTTTGTTATCGCAATTTCATTCTTTCTAATACCTTTAAGTCCTAACTTTTTAAATTATGATTATGAACAACCAACCAATCAATCAGAATTTATTCATAGTTCTGGTGAGACGATATATAATCAGGAATGGCTTGATAATAATGGATTTTCTACTCAAGATGAATGGTTTTATAACAAGGGGGCTCAAGGAGATAACTCCACAACAGATGCTAACATTAGCGGTGGTAGTGCTAATTATATCGTTGTTGGAGAAGATTCAAGCTTCTCATTAACGGCTGGTGAAGCTAATTCATCCAGCTGGTATGGATGGGGTATCTATAATAATGGTGATTTTCTGCTCCCTGATGGACGGGATATTAATTCTACGGGATTATATATATATCATTTCTTAGATGAGAATGAAGACGGAGGAGCTGGTCAAGTACACAACTTTCCCAGTGCACACTTCCGAAAAAATGTATCATTACCAAATGATATGTCTAATTTTGAGATTGCCTCTGCTTCTCTTGATGTAATTTATAATGCATCAGTTGATTATACCGTTGATACTCCACTAGATGTCCATAATCCAGCAGAAATCACCCAACCCTATCCTGGATTTGGAATTGGTGATTCTGCAACATTTTATGTTGAAATCTCAGATCTAGCGCGAACTTACTCTTTCCGAGTTGCAGAAAACAAAACTAAGTATTTAGGACAGTGGAATTCGTCAGCAGCTTACCCTTCAATATTAACTATTACTGATAGACTTCTAGAAACTGTTAGTGAAGAAGATTTAATTACCGCATTGAATTTAGCACTAGAAAAAGATGCAAACCATTCAGATTTTACTATAACAATAGGTATTGATATTTATTGTGAAGATAATTCGAATGTTGGAGATAAAGATAAATGGGATGCACTCATAATTAAATCGTGCAATTTAACAATTGCATATCAAAGAAAGGTTGATAAATTTTCTTCAGTATCTTGGAATCAGATTGGAAATAGGATTTCTGGAAGTAATATTCATGTTTCAGCTGCTAATCTGAAATTTAATTATACCATAGATCAAGGTTGGCCTACATCTTTATCTCCTTTCTCAGAAATTAGAATTATAATCAACAATAACCAGCATCCACAAACAGTTCGATTAAGTTCTGCTACCACCTCATGGCAAGAGGCAAAAGTAGGAGGATTTGATGTAACCAATTTGATCTTAAAGGATATAAATATTTCTGTCTGCTTGCAGATATTTATTGCAAATACTTTCAGTTTGAGTAACAACATCAGCATCTCTATAGACGATGTCTACCTAAATATTACTTATGTAGAATCATTTGAAGATTACGGAACTGAGTCTCAACTGTTTTTAGAGACTGCGAATAAAACTTCAGATCCATTTATTCAAATCCCATTAGGAAATACTGTAAATATCACGATAAAATATTTAGATAATCAAACTGGAAGCCACATCTCAGGTGCTACCATTCAACTTAGTGGAAAAGTATCAGTCCAATTAACTGAAAATGGTCCTTTAGAGCAATACTCAACAGTCATAGATAGCACTGATCTTGAAATAGGAATATGGTCAATGACTGTGACTGCTCAGAAATCAAATTACAAGACTCAAATAATTCCATTCTTTGTTGAGGTAGTTGAACGACCAACCGATCTTCAATTATATGTAAATGATATTATTAAAACAGTCAATAATACAGTGAATATAAAATATAATGAGCCTATGAATATTACCGTTTTTTACCGAGACGATCTTACTAGTCAACATCTAAGTGGGGCTAACGTAACAATAACGAGTTTTGGAGATTTAACTGAGGTTAATGAGCAATATAGTATCACCATAAATTCAGATGCATTAAACTTAGGTTTTAATGTGTTAACTATAAATGCCCAATCTGAAAATTATACATCACAATTGATTCAGCTCTATGTTGAAGTTTTTAAAAGAGCCACCGAATTTGAATTATATGTAAATGACGCTCAAAAAGCAAATAATGATATTATTCAAATCGAAGTAAATCAAATTTTAAATTTAACTGTGTTTTACCGAGATGATGTAACGAAAGCTCATCTTAATGGAGCAGAAGTTACCCTTCTAACCGTTGGTAATTTCAGTGAAATTGGTAATCAATATAACTATACCTTAAACTCAAATAATCTAAGTTTAGGATTCAATGTATTATCAATAATCGCTCAAATAGGTAATTACGAATCTCAAAGTATTCAAATATATGTCGAAGTTTACGACATTGCGTCTGAACTACTATTATTAGTAGATGATACACCGACAATCGCACTTGAGACAATAAAAGTTGAAGTTAATCAATTTATTAATCTTACCGTGTTTTACAGCGATAATGTAACTAAATTACACATCTCAGGAGCAACTGTATCATTGGGTTGGGATAATTTTACTGAAACCGGATCTCAGTATTATTATAATTTAAACACGAATGATTTAGATCAAGGAATAACAATAGTCACTATAGAAGCACAATTTAGTACTTATCAATCTCAAACGATCCAAATTTATTTCGAAGTAGTTGAAAGGGCAACAGAATTAAAACTACATGTTGAGGGTGACGAGAAGGTTGAGAAAGATACAATTCGAGTAAATATTAATCAATTATTAAACGTAACCGTCTTCTATCAAGATAATTTAACCAAATTACACTTAAGTGGAGCTATTGTAGATTTCATTGGTTTGGGGCCCTTCACCGAATTAGCAACTCAATATTATTATAGTTTAAACACGAGCGATCTAGGACTAGGATTTAATGCTATAACAATTTCTGCTCAACTAAATAATTACCAATTCCAAAATATACAAATTTTTATTGAAGTAGTAGAGAAAGCAACGGAATTGAAATTATATGTGGAAGATGAAGAGAAGGTTGAGAAAGACACAATCCAAGTTGAATTCAATCAGTTATTAAATTTAACTATCTTTTATCAAGATAATTTATCAAAAACACATTTAAGCGGAGCTAACATAACTTTTATAGGAATAGGAAATTTCAACGATATTGGAACTCAATACTATTACAATCTAAACTCAAGTGATATTGGATTAGGATTTAATGTCATAACAATTACAGCTCAATTAGATGATTTCCAATCCCAAATTATCCAGATATATGTAGATGTATACGAAATTCCCACAGAATTGGAGCTGGTTTTAAATGATTATACACGAGATGATAAATATACATTAGAAGTGGAAGTAAACGAGTTTATAAATATCACATTTTTTTATCGAACCAACTCAACAAAGCAGTTTTTGAATAACGCAAATGTAGAATTAATTGGATGGGGTAATTTTAGTGAAATTGGGGCTCAATATAATTTTACCATTAATACAAATGATTTAGAACAGGGAATAACAGTCCTTACAATAAACGCTCATTATACTAATTATTTAACGCTAAGTGTTCAATTTTATGTTAAAGTAATTGAACGATCCAGTGATTTTCGATTATTATACGAAGGCACTCAAATAAATGAAACAGATACTTTGAGTGTTGAAGTAAATCAATTCTTAAACTTAACAGTCTTTTATCAAGATAATATAACAATACAACATTTAAGCGGAGCGACAATATCTCTCTTAGGAGCGGGTAATGTTACCCACTATTTTAGTGATATTGGTGGTCAATACTATTACTTATTAAATACTAATGATTTAAAACAAGGAATTACAATACTATCGGTTTTAGCGTATTTAGAAAATTACCAACCCCGATCTTTTCAATTTTATGTTAAAGTATCTGAAAGAGCTTCTGAAATATCATTATTTTTAAATTCGGAAGAAAAAACGATCGATCCCGTATATGAACTTCCTTTTAGTAGTATTTTAAATATTACAGTTAAATATTCAGATAACCAGACTAAAACTCATATTAGTGGAGGCATTATTCAATTAATAGGTGGGGCTTATTCTGATATTCTCCCTGAAATTATAGCTATGAACCAATACACATTATTATTAGATACAACTAACTTAAAAGTTGGAGTGAATTTATTCACGATTATCGCTCACGCTAACAACTTCCAAGTTAAATCTTTAAGCCTAAGGATTACTTTAAATAAAATAGCTACGATAATTAGCACTACTTCTGGAAATTCCTACTTCAACATCAAACCTAGTGACCATTTTCTATTATCACTAGAATTAACTGATTTTGATTTTGGAGGACCAATTACTAATGCCAATGTAACCTATAGATGGGCGTATGGTCAAGGTACTCTATTAGATCCAGAAGATGATGGTACTTACGAAGATGAATTAGAGAATATACCAACAGGGACTTATACAATAACCATTACTGCTTCCGCGGGAGATGAATACAATTTTGAGATTTATAAAATTACATTAAATGTTGTATCAGTTACACCACCTGATTTCACTATGCTAGTTATTCTAATAGCTGGAGTATTTGGTGCTTTGGTCGTTGCTTTTACCTTGTATGAAGTTCGCTTTAAATATCCTGCTATAGTAAGAAAATCGAGAAAACTAAGAAAGAAGATTAAAAAAGGTAAAAAGACAAAACCAATAAAAGACATTGCATCTCGAGAAGATTTAGTTAAAGAACAGTTCGAAAGTAATGTCGAAACTATTCAATATGAAAAAAAAACCGAAAATGGAATAAAAGAAAAATAAAATCTAAAAATTAATACTATAAAATGTGAAAATTATGACAAAAGGGTATGTTATTACTAACTGGACAGAAGATCAAGGCCTTGGAGTTCAATTGAGTTATCCTGGGGATTTAGTTGTAGATCTTGATGACATGATGAGAATTTTTTACGCTCACATCACGGGTGCTGGAGAAGCCGGAAATGTATTGGTACGATTAGAAAAAGCACGTTCAAATGTTTCCAGCTACTTTACGGGAATGGAATCTGAAAATCAATTTATGATTAATTTCATCATGGAATTAGGTGAAGATCCAGAAATTTTCGGAGAGGCTGTACTTTCAGATATCAATCAAAATATTATATTTTACCTTAAAAGTATGGAACAAAATCCCGCAAATCGACTAGATATCACGAGTGAATTGACAGAATACTTAAAAAATTCTCTTACGTACTTAGAGCGCTTAAAGAATTTAACGAAAGAGCAAGTAATGGCACAAATATATAATAGCGAAAAAGGAAGAATGATATTAGAAATATTACAAGAAAGACCATACACTAAAAAAGATTTACATAGCCTACTAGAGGAGAAGACAGGAAAATTCATCCCTAATATTGATATCTTGTTAAGCCATTTTGTTAAGACAGATCTGGTTAGACAAGATTGGATTGAGGGTGATTCAGACATTTCTCTATTCTTGCTTTCAGATTTCATTATTCTTAGAAGTCCAGTAAGTAAGTTAATAGAGGAAGCAAAAAAAGGGCTACCAAATCCATATGTGGCCAAGAAATACCTTGAATTAGCTATGGGTTATTTCTCATACTATAAACCCTCAAAAACAGATAATTTAAAAATAGCCTCTCACATGATAAATCCAGATATATTCGATTATATTGTTCTTTTCAGAGAAAGATCCTATCCCATAAATAAAGTACCAAGAGGGCCAGGACAAAATTTTGAACAAATTAGGAGTTTTTTAGCTACTTTAGAAGCTGATCATATCGTTAAGATTATAAAGGACGAAAGTGATACAGAATGGATATTTTTATTAACTGATATTATATCTCTTAAATTCTACCCAGAGTACCTAATTGAAAATATAAGAAAATCTGTGTCTGAAAATATTTTAAATAAAGAATCTGCGGTTAAACACTTAGAACTTCTTGAAAGCTCCTATAAGAAATAAATATAAAAGTGATGGTTAGAATTGGCTGAGAAAAACAAGGAATTTGAATCAACTAAGGAGGTTCTTGAGTTAATTGGATTGGCTCAAGACGAAATTGATACATATTTTCAACTAACAGGAAGAGGTCCAGTAATGGCAGGTGAAATTGCACTTCTTATTAATATTCCTGAAGAAAGGGCAGTTGTGGTTGCTAAAAACTTACTTGAAAAAGGTTTAGTTCGTGAAATTCCTGGAGCAAATCCATTTTATATCGCTTTACCACCATATTCTGCTTTGCTGAATCAAATACAAAATTTTAAAGAAATAGTAAAAAAAATTCAAGAATCTACCCCAAAAGCTTTACAATTAAAATTTAAGGAAATTGAAGAGCATTCAGCAAAATTAGGCAAATTTAACGAATACAGAAATTATATCAATGTCATGAAAACTAACCTGCCAGCGCAAGTAAAAGCCCAGTTTAGTAAAGTGGAAAAAGAGCTTGAAAATGTAAAGAGATTTCAAGAAATAAGAGCATTCATCCTTAATTTGAGAGAAATCGCGCCTGATGAGGTAATAAAAGAATTTGATGTAGTTGAAACACGATTAGAAAAGATCAAATCAGAGATTTCAATTGCTTTTGAAAAGCAATTTCGCATTGGCGCGTTAAAAAATATGGCTGAAAAAATTGTTTCCAAAATTATTACAGAACAATTTAGTGACCTTACTGATTACTTTCGAGAAAAATTCGTCAAATCTATCCATGGAACCTTAGATCAAGTTACTGAACAACTAGCGTCAATCTCCGATGTAGCGGGTGAAATGAGTGTAGATCTCAGTAAATTTTTAGATGATATTGTTTCGGGTTTGGAAGAAACCATGGAAGATCTAGATGGCAGAATTGCAACAGTATACGAAGATGTCGATAAAGGAATTGAAGAATTAAAAAGTATGTTTCAAAGAGAGATATATAAAACGCTTGAAACAGATATAATGACGAATATCTTATTACAACTCGATTTATCTGAAAAAACCATGACCGAGTTCTGGGAGCGCTCAAAAGAGGCATCGATGCTGAGTTTTAAGGATGTATGGTTTGTAAGAAGCATTGAGGGTATGAAAGCGCAGATCAACGAAGCACTTACTAGGGTTAAAGCAAAATTTATTATAATCGCACCAAAATTAGAGGATGTTGATATAGTAGCTGTTTCTAAGGTTAAAAAATTCGTGAATGTTAGAATTTCAACTAATTTCGATTCGAATAATCCTAAAGATCAGGCAAAGTTAGCTGAAATATTGAAGTATCCTAATGTTCAAGTACGACTATACAATAAAGAAAATCTATATTCATTAAATAGAGATTTTGAAGAAACAGTAATATGCGCTGCCTCAAAATCAGAATTTGGAGGTATTGAGATCGCTGGGATGGGGTCCGTTCTTTCCGAACATGTCAAACTTTTTGCCCCCTTAATAGAAGATGTGTGGATTCAAAGCAAGAAAATTAGCGACGACGAAATACGATACTCAATCGGAGTGTCTCCTGGAATAACATCGCCTCAACAACCCATTCAGCAATCTACATTTCAAATGCCAGCAACTCGTCAGCCCGAATCTTTCGAACGAAAACCTATAATTCAACCCGAATCTTTCGAACATAAACCTAAAATTCAGCCCGAATCTTTTGAACAAAAACCTAGTGTTCCAATTCAACCAGAATTTCCAACACAACCTCCTGTTGAAATACCAAAACCTACAGCCACACCGGGTCCAACAGCAGAGATGGAGGGTTCTGTTTCAGAATTATTTGATGCTGTACTTAATAATTTAGATAAAAAGCTAAGCTCTGAAATTTCAGACGACTTAGAATACCTAAAGGCAAGAATAACGGAAGATATTGGATATGCTTCTATATTAAATCCTATGAGTATAACTATTGCTACTCTCAGATCGGTTCCTGATTTATTGTCTTCAATGGAAATTGAAGATATTCGCAAAAAGATTACCTTTTGGAGAAAAAAGATTAATGTTTAAATTAATAGTTCTATTCTTTCTACTTTTTAAAAAAAAAGAAATTTAAAAAAATTTAAAAAAATTTAATTTTCACTGTAATTTCCATTAACATTGTTTATTTTTTCAGCAACTTCAATAAGAGCAGCCTTATCGTTGTAATTTACTTTTCTCGCTTTCAATCTACTCCATGTATAAGAGGTTGCAAGAATTCCTATTATCGAGCTTAGGAAAAATACAATTCTAGCTCCGATCACATCCGCTAATGGCCCTGAAATCAATGCACCAAACGGAGCTATCAGTGACGATATTGATTGATCGATGGAAATTACTCTTCCCATTTTATCGTTGGGAACGGTTGTTTGTATAATGGTCATGTAGATCGTGTTTCCAATGGGTAACAAGAATCCTACTACAAAGTTCCCAATCGCTAAGAAAAGGAATGACCCATTCGGTGCAAATGTATATCCCGATAGCATCACACATATCACCATCAATGAACCAAAGTAGGTGAAAACCTTTCGTTTCCACTCCTTTTTTACACTAGTCAATAACGCTCCTAATACCATACCAATTTGAAAAAATACCATTATGAACGCAAAATCTGCAGCTGAACCATCGTGAATAACTTCCACATAATAAGGCAGTAGAACATTAAAAGGCATGAGTAAAAAGTTCAGCAACATTGAAAGTAACAGTAGTGTCAAAAGGCCTGGGATTAGTCTTATCGTTTTTATACCCGTCTTGAATTCAAACAGAAAAGAATCTTTCTTCTCTTCAATAGGTGATCTTTCCACTTCAGGAATTTTTGTGAACAAAAGCGGTATGAAAGCTATAATAAATGTAATTATATCTATCCAAAGTATCAAAGAGATATCGCCTTGAAACAATTCGTACAACAACGCTCCTAGAACAGGACCGACGATACTGATTAAACTCGAAAAAAGGTAATTAAAACCATTCATTCGACTTATCTTATCCTTTGGAACCATCGTAGGCGTTATTGCGTTTATCGTGGGAACATGGAACGCCTGGCAAATACCCCGTAGACCTGTAATTAACATGACTGCTAGGGGATCTGCAACTCCAAAAGCGAATAGTATAATAACCCATACCGTGGTTAAAGCTTGTAATGAATCTGCTATCGCAACTAATTTCTTTCTGCTCCACCTGTCAGCAAGTACTCCCGCTACAGGCGTCAAAAACGCCATTGGGAGGACATAAATAAAAACGCTAATTGATAATAGAGTAGCACTGCCAGTCAGAACAGTAATCCACCATGTAATAGCAAAATTAACTACGGCTGATCCCATTATCGAAAATAACTGCGCCGACCACAAAAATATGTAGCGTTTAAATGTCTGATTATTTGCTAGTTCTTCCATTTCGTTTTCACATCTTTCTTTTCGTTTTTTTTATATTTTCAATTTTGATTATTTCCAATTATAAATTTTCTTTCGTTTGGTAATACTTTTTAAAAAAAATCTAAATTAATTCTTCGTTGATGACACTCTCTGATTTTTTAATTTACTGTTCCAATATCCCCCGGTTCGAGATATTATTTCTTAACCCTTTCGGCGTGTATCCCTAGAAAGAGCCAAATTTACATTCTGTCAATCAGTTCGTTAATCTTTACAATCACTTCCTCAGGAGCACTCGTAAATTTAAACACATTCTCTTCCAACGATCCTTCAATTCCCTCGTCGACTAATTCGTATATAAGGTTTTCTGCGTCTTCGATTGCACGGTTAAGGGCTTGAGCGAGTTTATCAATCGGTAAACTATTTTGTAGCTTGATTAGTCCCCTGACCCTCTTTTTAATTCTGTCTTTATCGTCTGAAGCCTCGAGATTGATTTTTATCTTCGGTTTGATTTTTTTCCCTTTGAACTCACGCTCTAATTTTTCTCCTAAATCTTCTATTCCAGATTCCCTGACTGCGCGTTCGATAGTTTCCCCCATTTCGTCAAGTTTTGAAAGGTCTCCAATGTTGTCTTTTACGAATCTCATCGATTTTCGAATCAGCTCTGAAACAGAAGAACCTAACTCGTCCGACCAATCCCTCCACTCTTCGCTCGTATCCTCGTCAACGGATATGTTAATTCGTTTTGCCGCCTTTTTTTTTGCTTTTTCAAGTATTTTTTCTAACTTTTCTAGATGTTTTTCTAAGGATTTTTCCTTCTTAGTTTTTAATTTTAGTAATTTTTCATACGCATCTTCAATTTTTTCTGTAGCACCTTCTTCAAAATTTTCCAATTGGTCTCTTACATCATCAATATCTCGCAATAAATATTCTTTCTCATCTACTAAATCTTGAAGTTCTTCTTTTAATTCAACGGTTATTTCTTCCTTTCTCTCTTTTAAATCATCAACATGCTCCTTAAAATCATCCTGTAATTCCTCAATAGCTTCTAAAAAATCTTCCCTTAGACATTCCAGTTCGTAGTTTATAACCCTTTTGTTCCGATCAAACTCTTTCCTCTCCTTAAAATTATCATTTTCTCTATTTGGTTCTTCTGACATAATAATCCTCCACTATTTTCATTATTTCGTTATTTTATCTTCCGTGATTTCGGAGATTTGAATTGGCTGATGGGCTAGGGTAGTTTTTGGGTCAACTTCTATAGAATCGATATAATAAACTTTTCCCGTAACCTCTGTTTTTCTTCCAATTTTTACCTCTCGACCTCGAACATCTCCATCAACAAAGGTATTTATTAACTCTAGTTCGTTCTCAGCAAAAATTTTACCAAAAACTTTGTACGGATGCTTCACTCCTCTTTTTCCGCTAAATGGGGCATTAGTCCCAAAAAGCACATCGTTTGCTTTTATATCTCCCCTAATGGTAGTTGATCCGTCAATTTCAATGACCTTTTCTGAGATTATACCCCCATCCACTCTAGAAGAGCCTGAAAATCTAATACCTTCGAGTGCTTCAACTCCATTTCCCACGCGTAGTGAGCCAGAGCTTTCCAATTTTCCTTTAACAAAAAGTTCCTTTTCTATAGTAGCGGACCCCGATGATCTGGCACTTCCATCTGTATTTAGAGCCCCGCGTAAATTAAAAGAACCAGAGCTTTTAAAATCACCATGAACAATTAAATTTCCATCCCCTTTCGCGGAACCTGAAGATCTGAAACCTAAACATTCGACTTCTCCAGTTATTCTAACTGAACCCGAACTTGATATTGTGTCGTTAAGATTCATCTTAGAGAGTGTTCCTGATCCTGATATTTTCATTTTTTTTCCTCCATTTAATTTAGCTTTTTTCTGTTTTTGTATTTTTTTATTTTTTGTAGATTAGAATTTTTAATTATTTTATTTTGGGTATTTTTACTATTTCTCGTAATCTTGACTTTTTGTTGTGTATTATTTTTGTGTATCTATATCTTTATAAAAATTAAAAAAAAAATGTTTTATTAAAAGTTGTTAACAAAGGTTCTTGTTAAATCTTGGGAGTAAACCTTCATCTTTATTTCATTTAAAGTCATTTTTTTGTTATAAGTCATCATATTTTCCTCCAATTTGTTTTTTAAGTTTTTTAATTTTATTTTTTTGTTTCTAATTAGTATATTATTTTTCTAGTATTTAAATGTTTTGTGTATTCGATACACACTGATGTGGATTTTGAATCACATCCAAAATCGAAAATCGCTGTAAAAAGCCGAATTTCAAATAATAAGGAAATTTTAGCACCCCAAAGATTTAATTACGCGTTCTACCTTATTAAATCACAAGACAATAACAAATTCTGTTTAATAAATTAAAAATGGACTTCGATTTTGAACTAACTAGTTACGATGTAGTTGAATCAAGAGATTCTCTGCTTCAAATAGTGCAGAAGATATGCGAGTCTGAGGTAGTGGCGGCTGTTGGAAGTTATCATTTTTGGTTCGACAGCATTGTTTTACGGTCTCCAAACCGAAAAAAATGGAGAAAATAAAGAAATTTAAAAGAAAATGGAATTCATAATTTCTAATAAAAAAAAGGAAATTAATTAATGTTGAATTTCAAGTGCTTATTCTTCCTTAAATAACTTTTGAATATAACTTTTGATGTGGTTGATAGCATCTTCGGATTCAGGAAGTATATTCAATCCAAAAACTTGGAATCCGTGAGGTACATCGTTCCAGGTCTCAAAGGTTACATCAACTCCATCATCCTTGGCTTTCTCAAAAAGACGTTCGCAACCATTATATAGCATTTCGCACGTGCTTGCCTGTATTAGTAATGGTGGAAACCCTTTTAAATCAGCAGTTACTGGAGAAATTAATGGATCATTGGGATTTTTACTTGCTAAGTAAGCGGGAATACAAAACAATAATAGTCCACCATCTGCTAAGATCGGATCAGTTTCAGCGTTTTCAAAAAGTGAGTCATCAGCTTCTTCTAATCTTAAATCTGTGCCTGGTGAAATACAAATCGCTCCCAAAGGTAAAGAAATTCCTTCTTCCCGCAATCTCAAAAGGGTTGTGAGGGTATAATAACCTCCTGCTGAAAGACCGCCAATAATTATGTTTTTAGGTTTTATTCCTGACGAAAGAAGCCAATTATATGCCTTCACACAATCTTCTTGACCTGCGGGATGAGGATATTCTGGTGCAAGGCGATAATCTACACTCAAAACGCGCATCTTTGTAGCTTGCCCCAAAGAAACTGTAAAGTATCGCGAATCTCTAGGAGAGCCTACAACCATACCTCCTCCATGAAAGTATAATAACACTCGATGTTCATCTGCACCTGGTACGATTTGCCATTCAGCTGGGACCCCATCTACTTTAATTTGCTCTATTTTTATCTCTTCTGGGAGCGGATTTTCACGTTCTTGTTGATCTGACATAGTCTTGAATACGAATTGTAATAATCTTGAAAGATAGAGTCTTTCTTCATGAGTCGTAAGATCATATAGTTCATCAAGTGTTAAACCCTCTCCTTTAGTGTTAACCCACCGAGCATTTGCTTCCATCATCTTATTCCAAAGATTAAGAAAATTGATTTTTTGATTTTCTTTAATTTTAAGAAACCCAGAAATAGCTTGCATTTGTAGTTTCTGAAATTCCTCCATAAGTGCATTCACTTGTGGAGTAAGTTTAGATTTATTGGATATTGACATTTTTATTACCCTTCAATTTTCGAATTTCTATAAAGAGACACTTCTAAAATTGTAAGAATAATTTAAAAATTTTCTTAATCAACACAGAACAAATTTTTTGCATTTTACCAACCAAGGACTCATAACAAATCTGTTATTTTAATTATTAAGCATTATTGGAATAGTGATTATTTTATTTGTCGTAATGTATTTCATACTTAACCCAGAGCCTTGTGACAGCGGATATGGAGGTTGAGCTTTCGAATTTTATATAGAAGGAAGTTAAAAAAAGTTAAAAAATTTTTTAATTTGTTTTTATGTTGTTTTAAAAATTTCTTTTTTGCGGTTTAAATTCTATTTCTTTTGTCATTTTGGTCCAACCAATAAATTGTTTTATCCAACCTATAAATTTATGATGATGTGAATGATAAACTTTAAACTTTGGATCCTGAACTATAACAAATCCTTTTCCTACCCAATGTCTCGCCCAATCATGATCTTCTCCCCCACCAGCAAATTTTTCATTTATATTATATTTCTCCCATAAATCTCTACGAATAATTGCATTTGTGAAGCCAAGTGATCCTATTTTCATTTTTTTAGCGACGGTAATAGGAAACCATTGAAATAGGAAAATATGAAAATAAGGATCAAGTCTTCCTATTTTCATATTATTAACATTACTTATTATGAATCTTCTATTTCCGAAGTCTTGGCTAAAAAAATATAAAATTCTTTGAAACGTAGTTACTCCATAGTGACTAAGTGGATACGCATAAACTCCTGCAACCTTTTCACTCTTAAAATTGTTTAAACCGTTTTCTAACCATTTAGTATTGATTGGGATAGAGTGCCCACTTAAAAACACAATATTTTCACCGATACTTTCTCTAATACCAAAATTACAAGCATATGGATAGGTAAATTTTCCTTCTGGTATTTTAACAATTTTACAATTATATTTTTTAGCAATTTCTAATGTTTTATCAGTTGAAGTATCATCAACAATTACAATCTCAAAATTTTTATAAGTTTGTTTTTTTAGCATTAACAAAACATGTTCTAAATATCTTTCTTCATTCTTTGTTCTAATAATTATTGAAGTTTCAAGATTTTTTTTTCCATAATTTTTATGCTGCTTTATTAATTCAATGTCTTTAGCTTCGCAATTAATACAATATCTACTAGTTTTTTTATAAAATTGTCCACATTTATTGCATAAAACTTCATTTACTAACATGAAAATTCGCTTTAAATGTATTTTTCAATTACTTAATTGGAATTCTCTTTTTTTAAAAACTAAAATAAAACAAATCTATCTAAGTTACATTAATATAAAAATTTTTATTGAAAAGTTCAATACCGCCCCTACCCCCTATAGAAGCGGTTGTTTTACCGGTTTTATAGAAGGTATTTAGGGAACTGGAAGTATTGAAAAATTAAGAAAAAAATAAAAAGGTGTAGAAGGGTCAGAGGGCTAAAAACAGAGTAAGGAAGAATATTAGGAGTTTGACCCTTCTACTTATTATAGATTAGGATTTTATATAATATCATTTATTTTTATTGTAGGAAGTGATAGAGTGTATTTACTACTAAGAAATTGAGATTATATCTTTGAAGCTTTGTTAGGTGTAGTAGACTGATGCTCATTAGACAGCGTTTTAATCTTTTAACGGGATTAGTTATTATTAAAACCATTATCTCATTTAGCCTACTTATTATGGATATAATACTAATTCTGCAAATTAGTATTGTTATAGAAATGTTTTCATACCACGCTTGGAGATTAGAACAATGTCCAAAAAATTCCGTTTGAGCGGATATATGATATCTTCTTAATTTTCTTCCCTCTGGTGTTGAATCTATTCTCTCTGCTGCCTCATCAATGGATTCTATATCATCATACTCCTTGACTTTCGCTTTAGGGATACTTAATAGCAAAAATTTACACAGCCTAAACATTTTACCCTTGATATATATGTTAGTCCTGTTGGTTTCTAATCTAAGAATAAGATAATCGTTGACCTTGAATTCAGAGAAAAAATTACTGAACTTACCCATTTCTTTGGATTATATTATTTTTCTTGTTCCTATAACTTATAAGCAAATTTTATCTTTTATATTTCACAGAATTTATTTCTCTTGGTTTTGGAGATTTATTCTAACTCCTTTAAATTTAACGCAATTAATATGATTTTAATCATATCAATTCCAAATTTATAATGTTTCCCATCTTCAGTTAGTACAATCTATGAAATTTAAATTTTCATAAATAATTAGGTCATAAAAACGATCTAAGAATTTTGAAAAAGAGCAACACATCGGACAGAAAATATTATAACCTTTTCTTATTTGATTCACTCCTAATCTTGTTTTTTTATTTATTTTTAGTATTTCTATTATCTCATGATTGAATTTATATCCACAATAACCGCATACCCGATCTAGAGATATTAGAGTTTTTAAAAATCGGGGTCTCAATTTTAGTCCTTCTGCCTTAGCTAACGAAAATTTAATAATACCTAATTCTTTAATTTATTTATATCAATTTTCTACTAGACATAATTTAGTATTTTTTATAATGTCTAATATACGAAATCCACAATATGATGCTTATTTGCACTTGATTACTTCATATCAATGTAATTTGGAGTGTAATTATTGTGAAGCAACACAATATGGAGCAAATCCATCAGTATTATATACAAAAACTTATCCCATTAATATTTCTGCTTTAAAAAAGACTCTTAACAATTCAAATAAGATTTACAGAATTAATTTTACAGGTGGAGAACCTTTTTTAGTTCCAAATATAGTTGAAGCTTGTATTGAATTAACAAAAGAACACTTCATTAGTTTTAATACTAACTTGACCTCTAAAAAAGTAAAAGAATTTGCTGAAAAAATTAATCCTGAAAGGGTCTTATTTATTAACGCTTCATGTCACATTAAAGAATTAGAAAGAAAGAATTTATTAAGTAGATACATTCATAATTTTTTATTATGTAAAAACAGAGGATTTAATATTGGGGCTATTGAAGTTGGATATCCCCCACTTTTGAAAGAGAGCGATAAATATAAAAAATATTTTTTAGAAAAGGGAATTGATTTAACATTTTGGGTTTATGTTGGACCATATAAAGGAAAATTTTACCCTGATTCCTATAGTAAAAAAGAACGTAAGATTTTGGGTCTAACAAAAAAGTATATTGACTGGTTTCACCAATATGGAAAATTATGTAATGTAGGGTATAATGTTGGTATAATTCATCCAAATGGAGATATCAGTTATTGTTTTGCAATTAATAAATCTCTTGGAAACATCTATGAAGGAATTAAATTTAAGGATAAATTAATAAGGTGTCCAGTTAAGTTTTGCAATTGCCCTATGAATATGTATGATCTTCCTCTCTTTAGAAAAGCAATAAGTGAAGTTGGCCCTTATGATGCAGAATGGATTCAACCTTTTAAAAATAGAATTAAAGAAAATATGAAAAATTTATTTCTTGAAAGGAAACAAAACTATCTAATAGACAACACTAGAAAATTAATCATCGAAAAAATCATGAGAAATAAATTTTCTCGTAAATATCTTTTAAAACATTGGATTTAATATTATTATGGATGATTTAAAATAATTTATTACCATACGTAATTTGGTATTTTTTATAATGTCTAATTTGCGAAATCCTCAATATGATGCTTGTTTGCACTTGGCTACTTCATATCAATGTAATTTAGAGTGTAATTACTGTATTGCTGGAATAAGATACGTATCAGATATATTTACAAAAGCTGATCCCATTAATATTTCTGCTTTAAAAAAGACTCTTAACAATTCAAATAAGATTTACAGGATTAATTTTACTGGTGGAGAACCTTTTTTAACTCCAAATATAGTTGAAGCTTGTATTGAATTAACAAAAAAACACTTCATTGCTTTTAATTCTAACTTGACACCTAAAAAAGTAGAAGAATTTGCTGAAAAAATTAATCCTGAAAGGGTTTTATCTATTGATGCTTCCTGTCACATTAAAGAATTAGAAAGAAGGAATTTATTAAGTAGATACATTCATAATTTTTTATTATGTAAAAACAGAGGATTTAATATTAGGGCTATTGAAGTTGGATATCCTCCACTTTTGAAAGAGAGCGATAAATATATAAAAATTTTTTTAGAAAAGGGAATTGATTTAACATTTAGCCCTTATTTGGGAAGCTATAAAGGAAAATTTTACCCTGATTCCTATAGTGAAAAAGAACTTAAGATTTTGGGCCTAACAGAAAAGGATATTATTGACTGGTTTCACCAATATGGAAAATTATGTAATGCAGGGTATAATGTTTGTATAATTTATCCAGATGGAGATATCCGTTATTGTTTTTTCATTAATAAATCTCTTGGAAACATCTATGAAGGAATTAAATTTAATGATAAATTAATAAGGTGTCCAGTTAAGTTATGCAATTGCCCTGTGAATATTTATGATCCTTACCTTTTTAGAAAAGCAATAAGTGAAGTTGGCCCTTATGATGCAGAATGGATTCAACCTTTTAAAAATAGAATTAAAGAATATATGAAAAATTTATTTTTTGAAAGGAAACAAAACTATCTAATAGATAACACTAGAAAATTAATCATCGAAAAAGTTATGAGCAATAAATTTTTACGTAAATATCTTTTTAAACATTGGATTTAATAGTATTATGGATAGATTTGATATAATTTATTACCATACGTAATTTGGTATTTTTTATAATGTCTAATTTGCGAAATCCTCAATATGATGCTTGGTTGCACTTGGCTACTTCATATCATTGTAATTTAGAGTGCAATTACTGTATTGCTGGAATAAGATACGTATCAAAAATATTGACAAAAACTTTTCTTAATCTTTTTGCTTTAAATAAAATTCTTAACGATTCAAATAAGATTTACAAGATTACTCTTACGGGGGGAGAACCTTTTTTAGCTCCAAATATAGTTGAAGCTTGTATTGAATTAACAAAAAAACACTTTATTAGTTTTAATACTAACTTGACACCCAAAAGTGTGAAAGAATTTGCTGAAAAAATCGATCCTGAAAGGGTTTTATGTATTGATGCTGCATGTCACATTAAAGAATTAGAAAGAAGGAATTTATTAAGTAGGTACATTGATAATTTTTTATTATGTAAAAACAGAGGATTTAATATTAGGGCTATTGAAGTAGGATATCCTCCACTTTTGGAAGAGAGTGATAAATATATAAAAATTTTTTTAGAACAGGGAATTGATTTAACATATAGCCCTTATTTTGGAAGCTATAAAGGAAAATCTTACCCTGATTCCTATAGTGAAAAAGAACTTAAGATTTTGGGCCTAACAAAAAAGGATATTATTGACTGGTTTCACCAATATGGAAAATTATGTAATGCAGGGTATAATGTTGGTATAATTCATCCAAATGGAGATACCCGTTATTGTGTATTAATTAATGAATCTTTTGGAAACGTCTATGAAGGAATTAAATTTAAGGATAAATTAGTAAGGTGTCCATTTAAGTTATGCAATTGCCCTATGAATATTTATGATCCTTACCTCTTTAGAAAAGCAATGAGTGAAGTTGGCTCTTATGATGCAGAATGGATTCAACCTTCTAAATATAGAATTAGCCAATTTGTGAAAAATTTTATTTTTGATGGGAAGCAAAACTATCTAACAGATAACACTAGAAAATTAATCATCGAAAAAGTTATGAGCAATAAATTTTTACGTAAATATCTTTTTAAATATTGGATTTAATAGTATTATGGATAGATTTGATATAATTTATTACCATACGTAATTTGGTATTTTTTATAATGTCTAATTTGCGAAATCCACAATATGACGCTTGTTTGAACTTGGTTACTTCATATGATTGTAATTTAGAGTGTGATTATTGTATTGCGGGATTTGCGCGCAACCTGGTGATTTGTGATGAGCCATCAGAATTAAATACAAAAATTGATCCCATTAATATTTCTGCTTTAAATAAGACTCTTAACGATTCAAATAAGATTTATAGAATTAGTTTTACGGGTGGAGAACCTTTTTTAACTCCAAATATAGTTGAAGCCTGTATTGAATTAACAAGAAAACACTTCATTGCTTTTAATTCTAACTTGACACCTAAAAAAGTAGAAGAATTTGCTGAAAAAATTGATCCTGAAAGGGTCTTATTTATTACAGCTTCATGTCACATTAAAGAATTAGAAAGAAAGAATTTATTAAGTAGATACATTCATAATTTTTTTTTATTAAAAAACAGAGGATTTCCTATTTTTGCTGTTGAGGTTGGATATCCCCCACTTTTGAAAGATGTCGAAAAATATAAAAAAAAATTTTTAGAACAGGGAATTGATTTAACATTTTGTCCTTATATGGGAAAGTACAAAGGAAAATTTTACCCTGATTCCTATAGTGAAAAAGAACTTAAGATTTTTGGTCTAACAAAAAAGGATATTAACATATTTCACCAATATGGAAAATTATGTAATGCAGGGTTTAATGTTGGTGCAATTTATCCAAATGGAGATATCCATTATTGTTATCAAATTAATAAGTCTCTTGGAAACATATATGAAGGAATTAAATTTAATGATAAATTAACAAGGTGTCCGTTTAAGTTTTGCAATTGCCCTATGAATATGTATGATATTCCTCTATTTAGAAAAGCAATTAGTGAAGTGGATCCTTATGATGCAGAATGGATTCAAAGTGGTATAAGTATAATTTATGAAAAAATGAAGAATTTATTGTATAACTATCTACCAGATAACACTAAAAAATTATTTAATCGAAACATTTAAGAGAAATAAATTTACTCGTAATTATCTTCTTAAACTACTAGTAAATTGAGATTATATCTTTGAAGCTTTGTTAGGTTTACGGATTACCACTACGAGACTAATTGAGGCGATGAACATTCCGATCATGCTTATATATAGTACAACTGCTAATATCGATTCTTGAACTTGTAATGTGATGGAGTCATTAATTTGTTTTGGTTGAAAGGTTAAAAATATCGGTGCATCACCAACTACCACGAAATTTTCGTCTAAAGTCCTATTAGTGCCCGTGTAAATATCATGTATTAAAATGCTTCCCCCTATTGCGGAAAGGTCAAGATTAACCTTTACTGTTCCACTTTCATAAAGCGTTGGAGCGTACCACATTATCAAGGTTGAAGTACCATCCTCTTGTCGATATAAGGATGCCATGAGATCAGTTGCTGAAATTCCTCCTTCTTTAATAATGAGATCCGGACAATACGTGCTATTTGAGCAAAACTTGCTGAATAAACTGAAGGCGTGAGCTCCTTTTTTCCAGGTAAGATTATTATAAGATAAACCAAACCACAATTCGGAGTCAGGTAGATAGTACTCGGTTTCATACGCTTTCAAATCTCTTGAACAGAACCAAACACAGGTTTTAATTTGAAGCGCTGAAGCAATAACCAGGTTTTTTATCACGTTCTCGGCCAATTTTTCCATGGATACCACGAATGGATATGCTCCTTGGGTAGGGTTTCCCATTTCAGAAATTACATAATCTCCCTTGAATCCATACTTGTTCCCTAGAGTAACATACTGCTTAATTGCTTGATACGTCATGTCAGGATCGTAGTTATAAATATGCATGTCAATTGCGTCTAAGTGTTGCAGGATTCCTAGCTTAAACATGTCTTCTAAATTAGGGGGGAACCAGCCCGAGCCGGCAGATGCAAGTGACGGCCCCATAACATAAAGGTTGGGGTCAATATCATGAATTAAATTGACAGTTCGGCCGAAAAGATAGTAGTAATCTTCAATTGGTCCGTCCCAGTATCGTTTGGTCTCGGGTTCATTCCAAATATCCCAAGCTGCGACCGTATCCTTATATCGTCTGACGGTTTTATTTACAAACTCTAGCCAATGATCGATATATTTCGGCGGAAGGTAATTCCACCCGCTTAAATTTAACCATGTCGGAGAACAAAGCAATAGAGCGATTATTTTCATGTTGTATTTAGTGCAATTTGCCACGTAATCGTCATAAACAGAATAATCATATTGATCATTATTCCATTCAATACTTATCCAAGGAAAACTGGTGCGCACCCAATGTACGCCGAGCTTCGTCAAATTATTGAATTCCCGTTCATCTTCAACAATGTTTACGACCCCTGCTCCGCAGAAATCTTCGAGCACATGTCTTTCTTTTTCAGGAAAAACTAATGGCGGTCCTTTTACCGTGAGGTTCAAGATTATAAATGGTGAAATTAAACCTACTAAAATAATTGCAAGGATTGCAACCCCGCTTTTTTTTACTTGCAGTTCTTTCCTTGGTAAACTTTCTGTAGCCATGGATTTCTTCGTTGCGTCCCTCAACTTTATTAATTCTTCAAAACTACCCATTTAACTCTCCCTCTAATAATTTAATTTTTTTCGCGTCCAACCCGGACTTGTCCAATAATTCAAAAAAATATTCGCGTTCAATTGATTTTCTACCCTCTTTATATGAGTCCATTACGTGATCATTCAGGAGGTCAAAAAATCCCATCAATTGCTTTAATCCTTCAACTGCTTTTCCAGTATCCTTTTTATCCATGGATTTTTTGTCCTTCTTTCGTCTTGATAAATATTTTTCAAGAGAAGAAAATCCCAAATAAACGTAAAAAATGATAGTAAGAATCAAAAACATGCTAATAAATAAAAGCATGATTCCTGCTAAATCAAGACCAGGATCATCACTACATTTATTATTGTAATATATATTTCCCGTGCTGGAATCCATGATGCATCCTTGAACATTATTTATAAGAGTATTTTTAAAAATGCGATTAAAGTTTGAATCGGTATTTAATACAATTCCATATGCCTCGTTGTTTTGAAAGGTGTTCTTGATTATGCTGTTATTCTCCGAACCTATGAACTCCATTCCATGATAACCATTATAATTTACTGTATTATTAAAAAAAGTATTTTGATCGGAATGATAAATCCAAAAACCGACATATAGATTATTACTTGCTAAATTTCCGGATAAATTAGTGTAATTGCAATACCATAACCATATTCCGAGATCCGGATTATTACTTGCAATATTTCCGAATAATGTATTATTATTACTATAAGCTAACCCCATTCCATCCTTATCATTATTTATTGCAACATTTCTTAATAGCGTATTGTTTTCGCAATTAAATAGTAATATCCCGCAATCCGTGCTCCCCGATAAGTGGTTTCCCGAAATCGTGTTATTAACACATTCATTCAAAAAAATGCCCTCATGGTTATTTGAACAATCATTATTTGTTAGGCTTCCGTTATTGGTATTTTCCAACGTGATTCCGCCCGAAGCTGCGTTGTAAACCGTGACGTTATTGATTACAAAATAATCGTTCTTGGAATTATTTATAAATATACCGTTTCCCGTAGGTGACGTGCTCGCGTTAATAGTGATATTTTCAATAACGTAGGGATCGTCCCAAGTTCCTGCTCCTGAACACCATCCGGCAGGTAAGGCTACTGCTTCAGCCCAGGTCAGGGATCCCGATGTTGCCCCGGTAGGATCAATGGTAATGTTATCCAAAAACCACGATCCTGAAGCTTTAGGAGGACGCGATATTTTTTCGCCCGGAATTTCAATGCTGCTATTATTACCTAATAGAACATTACCGAAGAAATAGATGCTAATGCATGAAATGGCGAAAAGTAGTCCTAATACCAATATGAGATATTTGCCTTTTTTTAATTCTTCAAAACTACTCATTTAACACTTCCTCTATAGTTTTAATTTTTTTCGCGTCTAACCCGGACTTGTCCAATAATTCAAAAAAATCTTCGAGTTCAATTAATTTTCTACCCTCTTTATTCAAATCCATGACGTGATCATTCAGGAGGTCAAAAAATCCCTTCATTTGCTTGAATCCTTCAACCGCTTTTTCGCTACCCTCATCATCCATGGACTTTTTCTCCTTCTTACGTCTTGATACATGTTTTTCAAGAGAAAAAAATCCCAGATTAATACAAAAAGTAAAAGTTAGAATCAAAACTATAAATAATTTAATTGAAAACTCTCCCGACCAACTTTTTCCTCCAAAAACCAAAAAGATGACAAAATCTAAAAAATCATAATAAGCGAATAGGTACAATCCGAGAGTCCAAGTAAGGGTAACACCCATAATTGTCGAAAAATAACTATTGGATGTTTGATTGCTCCCATGCAAAAAAAGCCTCATTATAGCATAGCCGAGAGTAAGCGGGGCGAATGAATAAATATCCATGATTGACAGCGCCATGAAGGGCAATACCATGCCGTCTCCTATAACAGGAAATTTAAACCTTGTATTTAATAATGCAATTCCGAATCCTAAATAAAATAAAGGAGATAAAAATAGCTCAACTATTAAGTGATAATTATATTGTATGGCGCCGGTGGTGGCCATATAATTAGGGTCCCATTGCATTATTATTGAAAAAACGATCAACATGTTCAAGAAAAACAAGTTTAAATGACGTGAACGCAATTTTGGAACGGATTCCTTCTTTTCTATTTGAATCTCACCTGTTTTTCTCAATATTATTTGCTTGAAATTCCGGTAAACAACATGGGAATCGCGTGTTTCCGGATGTTTTTCATGATTGCTGATAGATAATGGAATCATGATTGAGTGAAAAATTGAAGAAACTATCCAAAAATATACCGGATGTCGTGAAAGTACAATCATTCCGAGAGTTGCTAACCATGAGACGGCAAGAATTCCCATAAACACGCTAAATTTACGTTTATCTTTAAGATTTGTAAGGAGTGAAGGCTTGTCCAAGTTCATTATGATCGCAGAGATGAGCATTAAACCAATTATAATGATCCAAAAATAATACAGCCATGTAAATGGAATGTAAGGAAAAAACTCATCTCGTGTCTGTAAAAGAATAAAAAGAATTAAGAAACTAATACTAAGTAATAAATGAATGAGCCATTCCATCTTGCGAAACAATCTCCTATACTTCTCAATTCGGCAGGATATCCCTACCATGCAAGCTATTAAAAATGGGAATAAAACTGCTAATAAATCCCAAATATTCTCAGTAGGTGCCAGATCTCCCTTGTATATAATCCAGAAAAATTGAATTCCAAAAAGTATAAAGATTTCCATCAAACCAAATAACTTTACCGTCAATAAGCCTATTTTTGTAATAGACTTTTTTATGGGTTTCATTTTCTTTATATTCATTTCCTCGACTAATATTAATTATAAATTTGTATTTAAAAATATTCGTGGTCAATGCGACTGAAAATTCACCAAGAATAGTTTCTTCTAATTTAACAAAATCGGTTACTTTCATTTTTATACTATCTGTAAAACTACCAGCTGAGAATACAACAGTGCCTTTTAAAGCTTTATCAACCACAACTGGGATTTTATAAAGTGATGCAAAAGCTGCCATTGAGCCTGGCTTAACTTTAAAAACTGTTTTCATTACATTTTCTTTCGGAATTGAAACCTTTGTAATTTTCAAATCTTTAGTGCTCATTGCTTTAGCAAGTTTTTTTAAATCAAGATTTTTATCTGCCGGAATAATAACTACTGCATAGGGTTTAAGCCCATGCTGAAGAGGTTTGTTTGTTTTAACTAATAAACTTTTAGCAATTGAATTTAATTCTACTTGCATTGTAGCTGCTGCATCATAAGCTGTATAAACCGTACGATGCTCTACCGCTTCAAATGCTTTTTCTGATTCTTCTAAATATTTTAGTATTTTTTTTGAATCATAATTTTTATTTTAATTTGTTTTTATGTTGTTTTAAAAATTTCTTTTTTGCGGTTTAAATTCTATTTCTTTTGTCATTTTGGTCCAACCAATAAAATGTCTTATCCAACCTATTGATCCATAATGATGTGAATGATAAACTTTAAAATTTGGTTCATGAACTATAACAAATCCTTTTGCTACCCAATGTCTCGCCCAATCATGATCTTCTCCCCCACCAGCAAATTTTTCATTTATATTATATTTCTCCCATAAATCTCTACGGATAATTGCATTTGTGAAGCCAAGAGCTCCTATTTTCATTTTTTTAGCGACGGTAATAGGAAACCATAGAAATAGGAAAATATGAAAATAAGGACCAAATCTTCCTATTTTCATATTTTTAACATTACTTATTATGAATCTTCTTTTTCCGGGGTCTCTGCTAATAGAATATATAATATTTTCAAACAAAGATACTCCGTAGTGCGTAAGTGGATAGCCATAAACTCCTGCAACCTTTTCACTCTTAAAATTGTTTAAACCGTTTTCTAACCATTTAGTATTGATTGGGATAGAG
>JABXKD010000048.1 GCA_013375475.1 Promethearchaeota archaeon | reverse complement strand
TCTTCCGTCAAGCCTTACATTTCCATGCATTTATGCAAAACCAGATTATTATCAATAAATTATTCAGATAAATAAAATGAGAATAATAATTATAATGTTAATTTATTAAAAAAGAACACGATTAAAATAATTCTAAATAGGTAAAAAGAACCAGTAAACCAAGATATGTCAAAAATTTTTATTTAACAGGGAAAGTTCCAAGAATTTTCTGCCAAATTACATTTGCTTTCATTTGTTCAAGCGCTTTTTCTGCTTTAGGATCCTTTTTATCAGCTTCAAAATCCATAAAGAAAATATATTCCCATTTCCCTTTTCTTCTTGGTCTTGATTCGATCTTCGATAAATTTATGTTCGCATCAGAGAATATTTTAAGAACCCAATATAATGCTCCAGGCACATGTTTAGTTATAAAAACAATAGAAGTTTTCATTTTTTCAGTTTTTAGGGGGTTTTCCTTTTTAGAAATTATTAAAAATCTCGTATAATTGGATTTCTCGTCTTCGATATTTGAGTTCAGAACTTTCAACTCATAAATATTTGCTGCAAACTCCGTCCCTATAGCAGCATACGATTTATCATCTAATTTTCTAATCCTTCGAACGGCTTCAGCAGTAGAAGTAACCTCTGAAATATTAGCATTTGGTAAATTCGATTTTAACCATATTTTTGTTTGAGCAAATGCTTGAGGATGTGAAAAAACATTTTTTATATCTGAAAGTTCTGCATTCTTTAAGGATATTAAATTTTGAATCACTCTTACATCAATTTCCCCATAGATAAACAGATCATTTTCAATGAGTAAGTCAAGAGTTTCTCGTACAGTTCCTTGAAGGCTGTTTTCAAAAGGGACTATGCCAAATTCTAACAAACCTTTTTCAATTCCACTGAAAATTTCTGCCATTGAATCGCAGGGGATAAACTGAGTACCCGCTTTGGGAAAGAATTCAAGAGCTGCTTGATGCGTGAAAGTGCCCATAGGACCCAAATATCCTACTTTTGTAATAGTGCCTTGAATGAGTTTGCTTGCACTCATAATTTCGTTCCAAATTGCATCCAAGCTTCTTTTTTTGAAAATTGTAGATTTATTTTTAATTCTTTCTTTGACTTCCTCTTCTCTTTTTGGTTGAAAAGTTTCTAAATTTAAAGATTTCTTTAAGTTACCTATTTTTATTACGGTATTTGCTCTTTTATTCAGGAGATCAACAATTTCATCATCAATTTCATCTATTTGTTTTCTAAGATCATCCAATTCTTGATTATTTTTTTCTTCGTCGTTCAATATAATCTCCATTTGGTATATTTTGTATTAAACTAAAAATTAATTATAAAAATTTCTGTAAATTTAGTTCTAATCCCGCAACAGGGAACTCTAATTTAAAATTTAATAGAACTTCTGGATTTATTTCTCCAATTTCCCCTACTTTGATTTCCCTTAAATAAACATCACCGTAACGTCCGTTAATATAACTAGGATTGCTCCCAACCTTTATTTCATATTCTTCATAAAGTCCAAGAGCAGTCATAATAAAATCTAAAGTTGATCTGATTTCAGTAAAGTCAGCATCTTCGTGATAAGAAACTGCTGAAAGATGGATTTCTCGCTTAGCTCCAGTTTCTTCTTCAGATGCTAGTAAAACCACATCTCCAACTTCAAAAATTTTGATTGGTTTTTCTTCAGATCTGTTAAATCGTATTGTATCCATTAAATTTGGCAAGATTGAAGTTCTAGTTGTATTATATTCTGTTGAAACAGGATTTGCAATCTGAATTAAGTTTGATTCCTCATAGTTTTGTTTCATATAAGTATATTGCTTTTCAGAGCTGGTTAAAATGAAATTGAGAACTTCTAAGTAGCCTGCTCCAATCATAATTCTCCTAATCTTATTCGAAAAAGTTTGGATAGGATGATATTCTCCAATACACCCTTCTCGAATTGTTTTTGGAATATTGAAATAACCATAACCAATTGCGACTTCTTCCGTTAGATCAACGGGATGCATTATATCTCCTCGGAAAGCAGGAATAAAAACGTCTAAATACCCTTTCTTCTTCGATTCCTCTGCGTCTATTCTTACTTTTTGAAAGCATTTTATCATTTCAGACGGAGTTAATTTCAAACCAAGATAACTATTTATATAGTCGATTTCAACTTCCCATTTAGTAGTATCTAAATTGGGGGTAAAAATTTCCTTTTCCCCCTCATAATTTACTTTAACGCTTTCGATTGTAGCTCCCATGTCCGATAATGTTGTCGATAAAATGTTTAAAGCAAGATTCACAGCATTCAAATCAGTTCCAGTTAAATCTAAGAATAAGTTTTTTGTTTCCTCGGTAACAGTAGTAAGAACTCCGTTAATAATCGGCGGAAATGAGAGAACTTCATTGTTATCATCAAAAATAATTGGATATACGTCCTTCCCTTCTAATATGCTAGCGTATTCAATACCCTTTTCATGGAGGAGTAAAATTTCTTCTAAATTCATCGGATATCCATCTCCATGTAAAGGTGTAAAACTTACTGAATCTGGTTTTACTGCGGTATACCTATAAGGAGGTTTTACCTTATCCAAATCATGTACACCAATTGCAACCTTCCTTCTGTCTCTTCCAACAGCCCAATGAAGATGTTCTTGGATATTCATTAAAGTAGCAACTTCTTCTTCGTCTAGATCAATGTTTCGGACGATTCCACATACAATATATGGTCTTACTTGTTTAACGCTAGGATCTACATTCAATACAACTTCGCTTTGTTTTATATTAAACTTCGGTACCCCTAATTTCACCTCGTAGTAACCTTGTAGAGCCCTGGCTATTCCCTCTGGTGATGAGAAATCCGGTCTATTCGGATTATATTCAATTTTAATCTTTTGTTCTTCTTTATTGATATCCTCTAGATCTAGCCCAATCCATTGCAAGTCGTATTCTAACTCATCTATATCTAAAGTTTTTCCCACTAATCTTTCTAATCTATCAATCTTTAATTCAAGAGTAGGTATTTTCGTTTCACCTCAATTTAATATGGTTGTTGTCGCAACCATTTAATTGGATTAATATATAAATCTCTAATATCCTTTCGGTTGTAATACAACATCGCAATACGTTCAAGTCCTTGACCCCATGCCAAAACTCTCGTTGGATCTCTAATACCCCAAGGATATGTTACTTCTGGTCTGAAAATTCCGGATCCTCCCATTTCTAACCACTCTCCTAATTTATCATAATATACCGAAACTTCCATACTTGGTTCAGTATAAGGGAAAAAACCGGGTCTTGTGATTATCTTCTTAAATCCCATTTTACGATAAAATTCTGATAATAAGCCAATTAAATCGCTTAAATTAACATTTTCATCAATAACGATCCCTTCTATTTGAGTAAACTCTGCTAAATGAGATTTGTCTAATTTTTCGTTTCTAAAAACTCTGTCAATACAAAATACTTTTACGGGAGTTTTCTCATTATTTCTATAAAATTGTGCTAATCGTCTCATAGTTGTGGAAGTTGTATGAGTTCTTAATACGGTTTGCTTTGCAATACTCTCGTCCCATTGATATCTCCAGCCAAGTGAATTAGAATCTCCCCCGTTTTCATGAGTAGCTTTAACAGCTAGTACCCTATCTTTTTCAGGTAACCTGGCAAGTTTAGGATTATTTAGATAGAATGTGTCTTGTAATTCACGAGCAGGATGATCCTGTGGTTGGAACAGCGCGTCGAAATTATAAAAAGCACTTTCTACGATAGGACCTCTAATTTCAGTAAAACCCATCGAAAGAAATACTTCTCTAATTTCGTTAATAAGGCTAACTATAGGGTGAATTTTCCCCGCTTTTAACGAAGGTCCTGGTTTTGACACATCAAATGGTTTTATCTCGTAATTCTTCCAAGTGCCCGAGCTGAGCATTTCAGACGTAATTTTACTAATATGTGTTAATTCTGATACTTCAGACATTTTAATTGATTTTCCCTTATTTGTGAGAAAAATAGAACGCTGGGTTTTTTTTTCTTTTGTAAATAATTTTCTTTTATTCAAAAGATCGAATTGGAGTAATTCATTTTTTGATAATTTTGAATAATCGCGAGTGGGATGCGTTTTAAATGTCTTCAGGAACTTTTCATTATCCGTTTCTAAAAATTCTTCGGTAACAAGAAAAATCTTATTTTCTCCTGTAGCTTTACTTTGAGCAATCCAACCGTTTTTCCTCATATTTGAAAGCCCTACATAGAAAATGTGCGGCTCTAGCTTGGATTCAATAAGTAATTCTTCCATGTTAATCTCCTTAATATCAGATTCCCTCATAAGTTCTAATAGTTGATTTTCCGGTAATCCATTTTCTAAATATTTGCGACCTTCATCATTTAAAGAAATTTGATTGATTTCTTCTTCTCTGAACCCCCCTAAATCGTGATCGATGAGATCGTTAACAGCTGCCATGAGCACAATATAATCTATATTTAACTCTTTTGCTAGTATCGATGCTATTTGCTCAGTTTTCTTTTTCTTAAGAACTTTAAGAATTTCAATAACTTGCTTTTTCAATTTGATCGTCATATCTAAAAATCAAAATTAATTTACTTTTCGTTATATTTTTTCTAAATCTCTAACCTTTTTAAATCTTTCGTGGATTATATCGTTTTACTTTGCTCTTTCATGAATTAGAACGATACTTAGCCACTAAATAAATCATAAGATTGTATAAAAAGAATATTTCAACAAAGTATCCGCAGCCAAGGGAAAAAATTTTAGACTATTATGTTAGTCCCTTGGCAGAATAAAGAATTTGAAGATAAATGATACTTGAAGGAAATTGCCTTTAGTAGATAAGAAATCTCTGTAAACCTTCAAAATTTATTCATCTCATACTATCAATACTTTATATAGTATTGAACGAATATTCACTAAAAAATTTTGCTACTCTAATTTTTCGCGAATAGCCGTAGAACTAATTTTCTTGTTATTTTTATCTTTTAAAAGTGGTATTACGATTAAAATGATCGGTTTCAATCCCTTCTGTTCTCGAAGTTCATTCAGTTTAACGGCATTTGAATATGTTTCTTGACTCAAAATTAATCCCTCGTAACTAGGATCTTGAGAATACTTGGCCATATCGTCCCAATCTTTAATTTCAACGATGCTGACTCTACTTAAGTCTGTGAAAGAACTTATAAAATGCTTTAAATTTGCCTCTCTTGTAGTATAATCTTCTAGCTTTGAAGCTGCCTTTTTATTATTAAGTAATTCTTGGGAAGTTAATCCAATCTCAATAAAATGAGATATGCTCAAAGCTGTCTTTAACAAATATTTATGTCCATCATGGAGATGATCAAATGTTCCGCCCATTCCGATTTTATTTAAAATAAGGGAAACACCTAACTATTACAAAAATTAGATCTCAATGGTTTGTTTTAATTCTTCTTTGTCTTTTTCTAACTTATTACTCTTGTCTTTAGCTTTCTTTAATTTTACACTATAAATCTGATTTACTTGCATAGGTTCATCGCACTCGTCGCAAGTATCCGTTGATTTAAATATAAAATCTCCGCTTTCGTAATTTCTTACTTTAATAGCTCCACATGATTTACACTTTAATATTGTTAAAGTCTGTCTTACTGGATCGCTTGGCTCCTTTTTCATTTGAAGTATTGAAGTCGCTAAACAAATACAGAAAAATCCTATCATTAGACTAACGGTTGGATCTGGTTCTCCTATGTATATAAACATTACTCCAATTAGTACTAATCCGATTAAAACAAGGCTTTTTAGAACACTTTTCAAAGAACGCTTCTTTTTTAAAATTTCCTCATCGTCTTCTTCGTCGATCATAAATATCCTTATGGTTTCTTATTGATATCTTGTAAACTATACTCTATAATAGAAAAGAATATAAGATTAAATAAATTTTGTTATTATGAAAACTTAATAGATTTAATCTTTCAATTATATTTGTTATTTAAGACTAAGATGGGGTAAATATGTTAATACAATTAATGCAATTAGGCCAAACACAAACCGACCCTCTCGGGATAATTTTTAATTTACTATGGTTTGCTATGATCTTTGCTTCCATGTTCTATGGAACAAAACTCCAAGCGTGGAGATCCGCAAAAGAGATCGAAACCGGATTGGAAAAACTTAAAAAATGGAATGACGAATGTAAACAGATTTTAGTCTCCAATTTTAAAAAGTTCTCCGATAAAAATGAAACTGAGAAAGATTTAATGCTAAAAATCGAAAATTTCCTAACTTTTATAGCGATTACTCCAGTTGATCTTGATCCTTTTGGTATAATCCCAAAAATTGATCATATCATTAATGTAAGAGACGATAGATTTAAAGAGGAAATTGCGATATTGGCCCCTAGATCTGACCCTGAGTCTCACGAAACGCAGAATTTAGAAAATGTTCTGGAAGCTGCTATGGCTGTAGATTATGTTTATCGACTTGTAAAACACTTCCTAATTCTAGGGAAAAAATCGAAATCTTACATTATTCTGATGCAAATTTCTATGCAAATGACCATGATTCTTGCTATGGCCAAATCTTATTATCACGCTACTAAAGCTTTTGCAGAAGGAAGTCCAATCGGAGATGCACTTGGGCCGTTAGTTGCCGGCAGTTTTGTAAGGGATGTTGCTAATGCTGATGATATAGAAGCGAAAGAAATCGCAAAAGATACAATAGTTCAAGAAGTTATGTTTGAAGATAGAACTGTTTATGTAGTTCGCGCAAAAGGACCTGGAGGGACAGTAGGAAAACCAGGGACAGCAATAAAGCAATTAGTTGAGGAGCATGGGGTTTCTATTTCCAGGATTATTATGATCGATGCAGGTTTAAAATTTTCAGGGGACAAAACAGGCTCTATAGCTATCGGAGTTGGTGCGGCAATTGGGGGGATTGGTGTCGAGAAGTTTTATATTGAGGAATCATCAAGTAAGAAGGCAATTCCAATTGACGCTCTTATCTGTAGACAGTCTTTAGAGAACGCAATTACAACCATGTCGCGCCCAATTACCAAAAGTGTCCATCCTATTGTTGAAAAAATAAAGATGGGAATTCGCAAGCGAACAGAAAAAGGAGCAAAAGTTATTGTTGCTGGAATTGGTAATACAATTGGTATAGGAGTATAACTAATTTTTACTATTTTTTATATTTCAAACTTCTATTTATTCATAATCCTTTATTTATTACACTTTCTTATTCATAATTATACTAATTTTATAAATTTCAAAATAAATAAAAAAAATATAAAAGTGAAAAAAATGCCAAAATTTGGAAGTGACGATTGGGCTAAAGCGTACATGAAAGCTATAAATGACAATCCTAACTATAAACAAGCAGCTTCATGGTGGGAAGGCGATTTTATTTTCGTTATTGAGCCCAGTGGGGCTTTAGATAAGAAAATAAACATGTTTGTTGGTTTATTAAAAGGAGATTGTACAGGGGCAAAAACACTAGCTGATGATGAAGAATTCGAAGTCTTACCTCCTAATTCACCACCCCGACCATTAAAAGAGGGTGAAAAGGTTGGAGCTGAATTCATATTTTCTGGTCCTTATGATAACTGGGTAAAAGTATTAAAAAAAGAACTTGATCCTATTCAAGGTTTAATGGCGGGAAAATTCAAATTAATTGGGAACATGGCTAAGGTTATGAGAGCCACTAAGGCTGCTCAAGAATTAGTTAACTCTACCACCATGGTAGAAACAGAATTCTATTAATCCTTTTTTATTTTTTATTCTTCTTTAATCAAATTATCTTAATACCGAATCAGACTTGGATCTTTTTTTAATGTTCGATTTAGGATTTAATAATCGTTGAGCTTAATGCATAAATATTGGACTATAGTTAATTTTAATAGTTCGTTTTGTCTGTTTATTAAATAACTAATCTAATAAAAAAAGTGATAAAAATAGGCTTATCTAAAAAAGAATACTTTGTAAAGGATTTAGTTATCGACGATGAGTACGGTGTAATAGAATCTACCGCAACAATTCAAGATGCCGCTAAAAAAATGAAAGAACTAGGTGTACCAGATTTAGTTGTGGTCGAAGGAGAGACAAAAAAAGTTCTAGGAGTTATAGCCGATTTTGATATTGTCCAAAATATCGTAGCAGAAGGAAAAGACTCAAAAGAAGCAAAGGTTATCACGACTATGTATAAAATCGAACCAGTATCGCTTGAAAGCCCTGTTACAGAAGCATTCACAAGAATGCGTGATTTACAGGTTAATGTAGTTCCAGTGGTTGAAGATGGTAAACTAATAGGAGTATCCACTATACAAGATTGTTGGAGTTATATCCCCGACGAAGATTATGATGATATAGGCTTAATTTCTGTGTCTGATACTAGGACAGCAGAATTTTGGTTCGCAACTTGTTGTACAATTATTGCGTTTGTTTTAGGCGTAATTTTCCCTCTCGTTGGATTGTTTGGCTTCTTTTCAGGAAATTCAGCTGATTTGCTTAGTTTTTTCGGGATGGCTTCAATTGAAGGTGAATTTGTCCTTTTTGGATTGTTTGAAGCAAGAGGTATTAATTTCCTTGTTCCTTTCGTGAACCTAATTAATACAAATGGAATAATTTGGTTAATTATCGTTATCTTTAGCGTTCTAATAGTTATTTTCGGCATCCTTGCGCTTTTTTCTATAATCTTCTCGAGTTATTCCAAAGTACGCAACATTCAAACTGGATTTTTGGTACAATTCATACTTCCTATTTTATTTGTTGTGTTTCTAATTTTCAATTGGATTCTATTAGGTATCGCATTTGCGATCGCTGTTCCAAATCCAAATGTAACCGTTGATGGTGTAGGATTGACATTTTCTATAATATCTATGATTTTGGTGATAGCAGCGATTTACAGGGATTTTTTCTTTCGTCAAAAAGGATCTACAAATGAGGTGTCTGGTTAAAAGTGCCGCGGGGTGGTGGAGCTCGAGGTGGTGGTTTTCGAGGTGGTGGTTTTGGCGGGGGCGGTTTTCGAGGAGGAGGATTCCGAGGAGGTTCCGCAGCTTTCCGAATGGGTGGATCCAGACCTAGTGGAACACCATTTGGGCGAACTGGAGCTAGTCGAGTAACATCTAGATCTCCAAGTGGTCCTTATCGCCATTCCTATTATAGACCTCATAGAAGGTATTACGGATATGGTTACCGACCATGGTATTACCGCTGGTGGTATAATCCCTGGTGGGCTGGACGATGGTATAGACCGTGGTATTATTCTCCCGTTTATGTTGGAGGTGGAATAACGATTGCAATAGTTTTAGGACTAATCATATTACCACTTGTTGGGATTGGTCTTTGGTTTCCATTTAGTAATGCCAGCACGAACGGAACTGTAAACTATCGTTCTACAGAAACCCTATATTTCAACGAATATTGGTATGAATATGAAAACATCAAAGATGGAAATTATATTACTTACTCAATACAATCGTCTCCGAGTTTAATCAGCTTTGCTATTTGGGATCGTCCATTTGAGGATTTACCAACTACAACAAAGATAGGTAATTACAACGATCAACTTATTCTTACGAATGACTGGTATGAATATATATCATATTACTTAAAACCGGGATCTTCAATCAATTACAATTTTAATGCATCTAACCAAATTGACTTCTTCATTGCAAGTGGACAGGCTCTTTACGATTGGAATTTGGGTGGTAGTCCCTCCTTTTTTGTAGATGAATCTAATGTAATTCAAGGTAACGGTGTGTATAACATTCTATCTGCAATGGATTATTACCTCGTCTGGTATAACGATGGACTATCAACAGTAACGGTTAACTTTACAATCAATTACTCCGCTGTAGGCGTAATTAACCTAGCAGCAGCAGATTTTTATGTAGAAGGTGTAGATACTATTACTCAAGATACTTTTGAAGTTCCCAATGATGGGAATTGGTATTTTTTCGTTTACTTTGATCCAATGCTTTCTCCCGAAGAGAGTACAACAATCACTTTTGATGTGACTTACGATACTGGAATTACCTCTGTTGATAGGTGGGTTGATGTTCAGCCCATCTTGATAACCATCATAGTTGTAATTGGTATTATAATCGTTGTCGCGCTTTTAGCTAGGAGAGGACAAAAGAAGCTGAAATCAAAACCGTCATCTAAAGTAGCCCCTACTAAAGTTCCAGAAACAAAATCAAAGAAAACAACTTCTACATGCATACGATGCAATGCTTCGATTCGAGCAGATGCCAAATTCTGTCCTAGTTGTGGGGGTAAAGTTGAGGGAAGGATTACCGGAATACCAACAATAGTTACTCCTGCTAAATCAAAATCGTGTTCCTTCTGTGGGAGTAAACTCCTCATCGACGAAAAATTCTGTAAATGGTGTGGAACAAAAGTAGCGTCGTAACACATTAAATCCTTAAAAAATCAAAACCATAATTCTTATATTTTTACATTTTTTTCTTTACTTTATTACAGTAAATATCTTGAACTTCTTATATGAAAATGGTAAAGTCGTATTTTACTTTGTTTTTGAAGTTTGAATTAAGAAGGATTTTATCGTATTTCATTCTATTAATCCTCATAATATTTTTTCTAGAAAGCAGTCAAGTAGCGCTTGAATCACCTCTATATTTATATCTAGGTTTATTGGTAAGTATATCAGGCTTTATGCTTATTTATCTGTGGATTAAAGCAAAGAAAATCTTCATTATTTTGGACACAAAATTGAAACAGGAACAATTTAAGGAAGAAAAGGGTATAAATCCTTTAGAGGGAATAAGATTTAAAACTAAATATAACTATTGGTTGCTAAAAAACGCAGAAAATGGGATGATTAGTAGTATTTACAAGAATTTTTTTAGCTATAATTCAAAAAATTACTGTCTATACTGCTATTTAAGTATAATACCAATTATTCTAGTATGGGTTTTTTCCAATATATACATGACACCAACCGAATCATTAGTAACTAGTGTGATCTTTGTTGGGTGTTTAATTTTATTAT
Source organism: Promethearchaeota archaeon (assembly GCA_013375475.1). Lineage (GTDB taxonomy): Archaea > Asgardarchaeota > Lokiarchaeia > Sigyniarchaeales > SOKP01 > SOKP01. Next base: position 17,189 of record JABXKD010000048.1, on the reverse strand, counting down.
GTATTGCATTGGAAAAGAGGGAGATTGGAACTTATTACAAAGTTCTTGATTCAGAAATAAAACAAATTCTATTTGAAGAAGTTACGGGTTATGATCCACTAGATAATGGGAAAATGACTTACAAGTACAAAGCATGGTTAATTTTAGAGGCATGAATCTTGAAGAGATTGTAGTATTAAAATTAGAAAAAACTAATTAATTTAGGACGCTTTATTAATTAATTTAATGTTACAAAATAAATCTCTATATTAACTCTTAAAGTCAGTTAGCATGAGTTCCATAAAAAAATTGGTTTCCGAATTGGAAAAAAAAAAAGTATATTTCTTCGACTTAGACGGTACAATATATTTAGGAAACCAACTTTTTAGAGGTGCTAAACAATTAATAGAAATATTAAATGAAGTAGAAATTCCCTTTTTTTTCCTCTCAAATAATTCAAGTAAGTCTACATCAGATTACATCAAGAAGTTAAACAATCTAAATTTACATGTTACACTTAATAACTTAATATTATCTCAACACCCAACTATTGATTATCTAAAAAGCGAGAATTACAAAAAAATTTATTTATTAGGAACAGAATCTCTTAAACGAGAGTTTCAGCAAGAGGGATTTATTTTGACTGATAGTGATCCCGAAATCGTCGTACTTGCCTTTGATCAAGAATTGACATACGAGAGGTTAGTTAAAGCATCTAAAATGATCCAAGAAGAAATACCATATATTGCTACACATCTTGACGATAGATGTCCTACTGAGAAGGGATATATTCCTGATGCGGGAGGAATTGCTGCTCTTTTATTTAAAACTGTAGAAAAAATGCCGAGAGTATTTGGAAAACCAAATAAAGAAATGCTTCTCTTCAAACTTCGGGAAATTGAGATAAACCCTAAAGATGCCATAATATTCGGGGACAGATTATACACAGATATAAAAATGGGAAAAGAAGCAGGAGTGACAACATGTTGCGTCTTATCTGGAGAAACCACCTTAGAAATGATCGAAAAAAGTGAAATATATAAGCCAGATTATGTAATTGATGGAATCTGGGATATTTCTGAATCATTAAAAAAGTAATTTATTCTAAATATATCCTCAATCCTTTATATATAGTAAATTTTATTTCTAACGAGAAATTATATTTCAATATCATTATATAACTTAATATAGAATAATGTAAAAATAAGATTTGTTCTTATAATTACAATTGAGAAATGAAAAATGACATCTACAGAAACACCTAAATATATCTATGACTTTAGCGAAGGTAGAAAAGAGTTAAAAAATCTACTTGGTGGAAAAGGCGCAAATCTTGGAGAAATGACTCATTTGGGTTTAAATATTCCTCCTGGATTCACTATCACAACCGAAGCGTGTCTAATTTATTTTAAGGATTTAGAAAAACTAATGGCAAAAATCGAGCCAATGGTTTTAGATCATTTAAAAAAATTGGAGGAAGCTACGAGTAAGAAATTTGGAGATAAGAATAACCCATTGCTTCTGAGCGTCCGCTCTGGGGCTCCAATGAGTATGCCGGGCATGATGGACACGGTATTAAATCTAGGATTAAATGACGAATCTGTTAAAGCTGTGGCAGAACAGACTGGAAACCCTCGATTTGCTTATGATTCGTGGAGGAGATTTATCCAAATGTTTGGCGATGTTTGTATGGGAATTGGGGATGAGAAGTTCGAAAGAATTCTCGATAAATACAAACGTGCTATCTCCAGAAATGCTCATGATACCGATTTAAAGGTTAAAGATCTTCAAAAAGTAATTGCTGATTATAAAGCATTATATGAAAAAGAAATTGGATCACCATTTCCTCAAGATCCTTATAAGCAACTTTTTATAGCTATAGAAGCCGTTTTTAAATCTTGGAATAATAAAAGAGCAATCACATATCGGAAAATTTCTAATATCCCTAATTTTGGAACTGCGGTTAACATTCAAGTTATGGTATTTGGGAATAAGGGAGAGAATTCAGCCACTGGCGTAGCATTTACGAGAGATCCTTCTAATGGAGATAACATTAAGTTTGGGGAATATCTTACAAATGCTCAAGGAGAAGATGTTGTTGCCGGAATAAGAACTCCGAAAAGACTTGAAGAAATGAACAACGAATTTCCAAAAATATACAAGCAATTGAAAAGCACTATGATAAAACTTGAGAAGCATTATCGAGACATGCAAGATATTGAATTTACTATTGAAAACGGAGAACTCTTCATATTACAAACTCGTAATGGGAAACGCACTCCCTCTGCTGCAGTTAAAATTGCTGTCGACATGGTTAAAGAAGGTTTAATAAATAACGAAGAAGCAATTATGAGTATTGATCCTAATAAAATTTCTAAACTTTTATTTAAGAGCATAGATGAAAATGCTATTGTACGTGTGTTGGCAAAAGGAATAAACGCTTCTCCTGGTGCCGTTTCAGGAATCGCTATATTTGACTCTGATGAAGCAGAAAAATTAGCTCACTCCGGCGAAGATGAAATCATTCTAGTTCGTCCTCAAACTAAACCCGAAGATGTTCATGGATTATACGCGTCTAGCGGAGTTTTAACTCAATTTGGGGGCAAAACATCTCATGCTGCTGTTGTTGCGAGAGGTATGGGTAAACCTGCAGTTGTAGGTGCTCAAGATATTGAGATCGACGAAGAAGCTAAAGAATTTAGAGTAGGTGACACTGTAATTAAAGAAGGAGAGTATATAACGATTGATGGAACGACTGGACGTGTAATTGAGGGAAAGGTTTCCTTAGTAGAACCTGAAATTAAAGGGGAATTTTTAGAATTATTAGAAATTGCTGATGATATAAGAACCTTGGGTGTGCGAGCAAACGCAGATACTCCAACCGATGCTAAAAAAGCTTTAGAATTTGGTGCTGAAGGTATAGGATTAACGAGAACTGAACATATGTTTATGGCTCAAGAAAGATTACCAGTAGTTCAAAAAATGATTATGGCTCAAACAATTGAGGAACGCCAAGACGCGTTAAACAAAATTTTACCAATGCAAAAAGGAGATTTCTTAGAAATCTTTAAGATAATGGAGGGAAAACCAGTAACGATAAGATTGCTAGATCCTCCATTACATGAATTTTTACCAGAGTTATCAACTGTTTTATTAGAAAATCAAGAATTGATAATGACTAATTCATTATCAAAATCAATGTTAGATATAAGTCCTCTCGATGAAGAAATAAAGAAGAAAAAAAAGGTGATTCAATTAATTCGATCGCTCTCAGAGGAGAATCCTATGATGGGTCTTAGAGGGTGTCGTTTAGGAATTGTTTGGCCTGAAATTAATGAAATGCAAGTTAAAGCTATTTTTGAAGCAGCTTGCGAGCTCACACTGCAAGGTGTTGAGGTAATTCCCGAAGTAATGATCCCCCTTATTGGTATGATTTCAGAATTGCAATATGTGAAAGCTCAACTACTTGAAATAGCTGAGGAAACTATTAAAGATTATGGCGTAGAGTTAAACTACAAATTTGGAACAATGATAGAAATTCCGAGAGCTGCTTTAACCGCCGACGAAATTGCGATGGAAGCGGAATTCTTTTCTTTTGGCACTAACGATTTGACTCAAATGACATTTGGATTTAGTCGAGACGATGCTGAGGGTAAGTTTATCCCCGTTTACTTAAATAAGGAAATTTTAGAGCGAAATCCTTTTGAAATCTTAGATCAAGATGGTGTTGGTAAACTAATGAAGATGGCCGTTAAGTTAGGAAGAGAGACAAGACCAGGCTTAAAGTGTGGGGTTTGTGGCGAACACGGTGGAGAACCAAGTAGCATTAAATTCGTCGCATCAATTGGTTTAGATTATGTTTCATGTTCGCCCTTTAGGATTCCTGTAGCACGAATTGCGGCAGCCCAAGCAGCAATTATGGAGAAAGAAATAGAAAATATAAAATAAATAATGCAATATAACATGAATAAATTTATTTACCATTTTTTCAATATCTAATGAGTCACAACTAATATCAAAAGATATTATACCTCATAGTCTTTGTAATAAAATAATTAAACCTTACAATTTTATTTTTATTCATGGATGTAGTAGAAAGATTTAACTTAATTAAAAGGGGAACTGAAGAAATTTTAACTGATGACGATTTAAAGCACTATTTAGAAACAAGCATTCCCTTAAATCATTACATTGGTTTTGAGATTTCAGGAAAGGTTCACTTAGGAACAGGAATCGTTTGTATGTCAAAAATAAAGGATTTCATTGATGCAGGAGCTAATTGCACAGTCTTCCTAGCTGATTGGCATAGCTGGATAAACGATAAATTAGGTGGAGATCGCGAACAAATCCAAAAAATTGCAGTTGGCTATTTTAAAGAAGGCTTAAAAGCATGCTTGAAAGCTGTTGGAGCAAATCCTGAGAAAGTTAAATTTACTCTTGGTACAGATCTTTACCACAACAACGATAGTTACTGGGAAACTTTTATAGATGTTTGTAAAAACACCACTCTTAACAGAATGCATAGAAGCATTACAATAATGGGTCGAAAAATGGGTGAGGGCGTAGATTTTGCCAAATTACTCTACCCGGCGATGCAAGTAGCAGATATTTTCATACAAAATGTTAGTTTAGCACACGCCGGTTATGATCAGAGAAAAGCACATGTTGTAGCAAGAGAGGTTGCTCTAAAAATGAAGAAGAATAACCTTATTGACAATAAGGGAGAAAAAATAAAACCCATATGCGTCCATCATCATTTAATATTAGGATTGACAAAACCATCAATTTGGCCCATTAAAGATCAATCACAACTTCAAGAACTTTGGTCAGATATGAAAATGAGTAAATCGATACCAAACTCAGCTGTATTTGTTAATGATTCTCCTGATGAAATCAAAAACAAGGTAAAATCTGCATTCTGTCCTGAAGGAAATGTTTCAATTAATCCAATTTTAGACTGGGCTAAATTCATTATCTTCAGAAACGAAAATTCAAGTCTTTTAATCGAAAGAAAACCAAAATTTGGTGGTAATATAGAATTTAAATCTTACCATGAGCTAGAAAGTGCCTTTTTATCAAAAAGCTTGCATCCTCTCGATCTGAAAATAGGAATTGCAAACCAGATTATTGATATCCTAGAGCCAGTACGGAAGCATTTCGAGCAACCAAATGTTCAGAAGATGAAAAAAGAACTAGAAGAACTAATGATAACTAGATAGATTAAATGTTAATCTCTTACTTTACTTCATTCAACCAAATATAATCTACAAACTTGCTAATTATGATAAAAATACTAGCAATTGGAGATTCTCATATACCCCAGAGAGCAAAAAATATCCCAGACCAAATTCACTTCAAGTTAGAACAAATTACTGAAACGGAAAAATTCGACTATATATTTTTTACGGGTGATGTTATTAGAGCACCTGAATTTATGAATTTTTTAAAAAATATTACGAAAGAGAAAGTATTTCTTGTAATGGGAAATATGGATTATTATGAGGGTAATCATGAAGCCCCATTTTATCAACAAATAAATATCTTTCTCACTAGCAATACAAAAATAGTAATAGGCTTAACTCATGGTCATCAAATATCTCCGAGGGGAGATCATTCTCAACTAGAATCTCTCGCAATTCAAAAAAACTTTAATATCTTAATCTCTGGACATACTCATAAGGAAGAAATTACTCTAACAAAAAACTACATTTTATTATTAAATCCTGGGAGCGTTACTGGTGCATGGTCTTTTGTAGCAAGTCGAAATCCGTCGTTTATTGTTTTAAAGATAAACGATATAACAAGTAAAATAAACATAACACTACATCAGTATGATATTAAAGCTTCAAAGTTTAGAGAAATAAACTATAGTTATATCTTTGAAAACGACAAAATTCACTCCATAACTGAAGATTAAACAAAAAAATTAAAGAAAGTGTAAAATTAAGAACTTGATCTTAATCTGGCTTTTTAATTTTATCTAATACAAGAATCTTCGGTAATTTTAACAGTAAACCGAGATTTCTTTTCCCTTTGCTGCTTTTATCGTATTGAAGCTTCCTCTCACCAAATACATTCTTTTTTAACATCATGTTTAATGTTGAATTTTCGCCGTTAGAAAAATACATTAAATCCTCAGGTGTAGCTATTATCTCTAAATCGTATTCTTCTAATTTGCCTTCATTTAAAGAATAATTTCCATTTTCTGCTACAAGGTTAACCCAAAGGCAAAAATCCTTCTCTATTTGAAGACCAATGTTCAGTTTTGCTTGAAATTCATCAAGCATTTTAATATTCTTTGGGTTATTCCGCTTATCCAGAATAATACTATCGATAACTCCTTTGAAAGTAATAAACAAATTTTCTTTCTCAGATTCTTCCATTTTTATTAACCTTACATCCTACTGCCGCAATGGGTTTTATTTATTTTTTTTCAGTTAATAATTTATTTAACCTAAACAAAATATAAGTATTATTAATTATTCAAAATTGAAATTTAATTTTACACGAATAATAAAAAATAGATGGTGAATTTATAAAATGTGGTTTTTCTTTTCCCCTAATATTATCTATGGCCCCGATTCCATAGACTTTATGGAAAATATATCAGGCGATAAATGTTTCATAATTACTGATAAAGTAGTTAAAGATTTAGGTTATTTAAAGATTTTAACTGATGTCCTTGATAAATCTGGGAAAAAATATGAGGTTTTTGACGATGTTGTGCCAGATCCGAGAGAAGAAGGCGTCCTTAAAGCTCGAGATTTGTGTTTAAATTATGCTCCTGACATTATTATTGCTTTAGGTGGAGGTTCAGTTATGGATACAGCTAAGGTAGTTTGGGTTTTATACGAATTTCCCGAATTCTCACTTGATGACATTCATGCCTTTAGGAATGATTTATATGATATGGGTAAAAAAGCAAAGCTGGTTGCCATACCCACGACTTCTGGAACGGGAGCTGAAACTACCTTTATTACAGTAATTTCTCGCTATGAAGATGAGATATGGAAGAAGTTTTTCTTTCTACATAGAGGGCTAATACCAACCTACGCTATTATAGACCCAATTTTTCCAGCAGGCATGCCTTTAGAGTTAACAGTTAACACCGCTTTTGATGCGCTTGCTCACGCTATAGAAGGTTTGGGAACTTTATGGCGAAATGAATTTAGTGACGCTTTAGCACTTAAAGCAATCGAATTAGTCTTTAAATACTTGCCTATAATCCATAAAGACGAGAAAAATCTAGAAGCGAGAGATTTTCTTCACCAGGCCGCTACTATTGCCGGCTTAGCTTTTGGAAATGGACAAGTACATATAGGACACACACTTGGACATTCGTGGGGCTCGATGTATCACGTACATCATGGTAAAAGTGTAGGAATTGTATTGAAATATGTTACTCAATTTATTATGAATGATTCTGAGAAAGATGATGCTATCAAGATTTACGCTAAACTAGCAAAACAGTTAGGTTGGGTCTCTTGGAGCGAAGTAGATAAAAAAGCAGCAGAGAAAGTAATAGAGAAATTGGTTGATCTTCAAAAGGAAGTAAATTTTCCTATGAGCCTTAAAGAAACTGGTGTTTCAAAAGAAGATTTTGAAAAAGGTTTAGATTCTTTAGTTAATTTATGCTTTCAAGATGCCAGTTCGGTTCTAACCCCAAGATCAACTAGTGGTGCAGAATTCAGAAAACTGTACGAATATGCCTATGAAGGAAGGGATATTGATTTCTAAGTTTAGAATGTTTCAAAATTAATTTTTTTTTTAACTTTTAATTCAAAATTGTCGAAATGTTAAACCATATATATCCTATTTTTTATTACTTTTTTAGACTATTATCAATTATCTTATGAATAATTAAGGTATTTGAAGATTCTCATGCCAATTAGTGAAGAAGAACAGAAATTTCTAAATTACTTAGAAAAATTAATAGGCTTGTCTATCCCTGAAGTATCAGATCTTCAAAGTTATACCTTTGGTTACACTATAAAGAATAACAAAGTTGACGGATTGAGTTTATTTTCATGCGGTTTAACGATAATACCTGAAAAAATAACGACACTCCCGTTTCTAAAAAAGCTATTAGTAAGAGGAAACAAGTTAAAAGTTATACCTGAAGAGCTCTGTTTTATTTCATCACTTGACAGTTTAGACCTTAGTGAAAATAGATTAGTTAAATTACCTAAAGCTATATACTCTTTATCTTCTTTAAAGGAATTACACTTGGAAACGAATAAATTAACAGAATTGCCAGATACAATTAGTTCATTATCTTTTCTTACCTTGCTGGATTTGAGTGAGAACTCTTTAAATAAAATCCCCGAGAGCATAGGAGCTTTAGAAAATCTAAAATCTTTAGATTTAAGTCACAATGAAATTAAAGAACTTCCAAATTCAATTGAAAATCTTAAATCTTTAAAATTGTTATATTTAGGAAGTAATAATTTAAATTTGCTGCCAGAATCTATTGGATCTTTAAGTTCCTTAAAACGATTAAACCTCCGGAATAATACATTAACAAAGTTACCGAATTCAATAGGTAATTTATCCGCTTTATCTTCCTTATTCCTGAAAGGTAATAATTTAACGTTCTTACCTGATTCGATAGGTAATTTAAAAAACCTCAAGTATCTTGGATTGGCTTCTAATAAACTTCCATTTCTTCCTGAAACTATTGGTTCTCTTAATACATTAGAGAATTTAGATTTAACTTCTAATTTTTTGACAGAACTTCCTAAATCTATTAATTCTCTTGAATCACTCCTAAAACTAGAAATAACGAATAACCAATTAATTGAGTTACCAGATCTTGGCAATTTAACGTGCATTAAATCGCTAAAGATTGATAGGAATATGCTTAAATCTCTTCCTGAATCTATATGTGATTTAAAATCCCTAGAATCGTTAAAAAGTGATCGAAATGAACTAGAAGAGCTTCCTAATTCTATTGGAAACCTCTCAAGTTTAAAAGAATTGGATTTGTATGATAATAAATTAAAAAAGCTGCCTGATTCGTTAGGTAATTTAGACTCTCTGGAAGTATTGGATTTAAGCAAAAACCAATTAACAGTTCTACCGGAGTCAATCGGCGCATTAAATTCTTTAAAAGAACTCGATCTTTCTACTAATAAGCTAACCAGATTAATCCCATCTATAGGTAAATTACCACTCTTAAAAAATCTAATTCTGGGGTTCAATCGTTTAGAAACCATTCCAAATTCTATAGGCTCATTATCTACATTAGAAAATTTAGATTTGGGGAAAAATGCTATAAATAAAATTCCCGATTCAATAGGAGCTCTGAAATCTCTTAAAAGGTTATACTTGTATTATAATAATTTAAAGGAAATACCAAGCACAATCGGCGAACTTGAAAATTTAAAATATCTCTATTTAGGAAATAACGAATTAACCCATATTCCTGATTCAATTGGTAAGTTAGAATCCTTAAAGTACTTGTTTTTAAGAACTAATCTTATCATAAATTTACCAGAGTCAATAGAATCTCTCTCCTCGCTTCAATATTTGAACATTGAACGCAATAACCTAAAAAAATTTCCTGCTTCTCTTGAAAAACTAGAAGCTCGCGAAGTGAAGATATTTAAATAAAACTTGACTATTTTTTGGGAAAATATAAATGAACTCTTACTAATTGCAAATATAATTATATGCAAGTAAAATATGCATATAGTATAAAATCTTAAAGTGTTATCAAAATGAAAGGTTTTGAAGGAAAGCTTTTAGTAGTTAATCTTGAAAACAAAGAGATTAGTGAAGAAGTAATCAAAGATACTATTGCTGAGAAATTCCTTGGTGGTGCGGGATATGCATGTAGATATTTATATGATAAGATAGACAAGGAAACTGACCCACTTTCACCGCGCAATATCTTAATGTTCATGACAGGTCTTTTTTGCGGTTCTAACGCACCCACAAGTGGAAGGTTCGTTGTTTGTGCCAAATCCCCTTTGACGGGGATATGGGGAGAATCTAACTGTGGAGGATTTTTTGGTCCAGAATTAAGAAAGACTGGTTATGATGGGATAGTGATTAAAGGAGCTTCGGAAAATCCCGTATTTTTAGATATTAATGAAAATGGAGCAGAAATCAAGGATGCTTCAGATTTGTGGGGGAAAGGGATATTTGAAACTTCTAAACTATTGAAAGAAAATTCAGGATCCCCCTTAACTCGAGTTGCATGTATTGGACAAGCTGGCGAGAATCTTGTAAAATACGCAATTATTGCTTCTGAAGATAAAGCTGCTGGTAGAACCGGAATGGGTGCTGTTATGGGTTCAAAAAAACTGAAAGCGATTACAGTCAGAGGGAAAAAGAAAAGTTATAATGCTTTTGACCCTGAAGGTTATAAGGAAGCTGTAAAAACAACCGTAGATCATATAAATTCTGCTTTTATGACAGAAATGTTTGGAGATCTAGGAACATCAAGTGGCGTTGATATGTACAATGCCTCGGGTGAATTACCAATAAAATATTGGACACAAGGAACTTGGGAAGGCGCTTATAATATATCTGGTTCAACTGCTTTCGAAAAAATCTTCTCTGGAAGTTATCCCTGTTTTGCTTGTCCTATTGGTTGTTCAAAGAGAGCAAAAATCGATGAAGGAGAATATAAAACCGACGGCGAAATTGAAGCTGCTGAATATGAAACTGTTGCAGGATTTGGCTCTATGATACTTAATGATAATCTTGAAGGGATTCAAAGAGCTAATTACCTCTGTAATGATTATGGAATAGATACCATCAGTGGGAGTAGCACAATTTCATTTATTTATTATCTTTTTGATAATAATAAAATAAGTTCTGAGGATATTAAGGGATTAGAGCCAAAATGGGGTGAAATAAAACCTGCTCTTGAACTATTAAAAAAAATCACATTTAGGGAGGGAATTGGAGATATAATGGCTGAAGGTTCTGATTATGTTGGAAAAAAATTCAATATTCCTCAAGATGAGATTGCTACAGTTTACGGAATGGAGATACCCTACCATGATCTGCGGAGAATGTATGGTATGGCTGTTGGTTATGCCTTAGCTACTCCTAGAGGCCCGTGTCACACTTCATGTGATGCATATATTGTATTACTAGGATACCCGTTTAGTGAATACGGAATCGAATTAAATGTTGATTGGTATCAAGACGATGGGCCAATGGCAGAGTTTTGCGCCCGTATTCAGGATTATCGCGCGTTATATGCATCTCTAATTATATGCACATTTGCTAATCCTCCCCCCTCGATGATTCTAAATATGGTAACGAAAGCAACTGGTTTAAATCTAAATATGGAGGATTTTAAAACATTAGGGGAACGTATTTACATGATAAAAAGATTATTCAACTTGAAAATGGGACTTACCCCTACCGACGATCGATTACCAAAGATTGTGCTTAATCCTGTAAATGAGGGTGGTTCAGCTGGAAAAACTCCAAACTTTCAACGAATAAAAGATGCTTATTACGAATATCGAGAATTTGATAAGGGATCAGGGTATCCTAACCAAGAGAAACTTAAAACTCTAGGTTTAGATGATTTATAATTTATTTTATTTTTTTTATTTATGTTCAATTTCATTTAAACTTCCATATAGGAAATATTGTCAAAAGCTAGAAAAAGCCATAAATATTAAGAAATTAAGCTTTTTTACTAATTTATTATTTAGAGCTTACTATTTTTTTTATTCGCCCAATTTCACCGTTCCTCAACCGAACTTTAATCCCATGATGGTGATGAGGAGAATTTGTAAGCACATCTTTGACTATACCCTCGGTTAACTTACCAGAACGCTGGTCCCTCTTTAATTCGATTAAAACTCGTATGCCTGATTTGACATCTATTCGCTTTGTTCCGTTCACTTTAATAGCTCAAGTCACTTGTAGGTCTTTTTTAGTACGAAAATAGTTCCTTTCATTTTATCTTTTGCCTTTAGTGTTAATTCTTCAAGAACATATTAATTACTATTGTTTTCTGATTTTATATATCAAAATATTTAAAATATATATATCTATGAATGTTAGGTTAAAGTATGGATATTACTAAAGCAATGAAAATTAAATTAATCGATGAATTACCAATTGATCCAGTGTTCGAACAAGGTATTCGCAGGGCTCCAAATCGTGGGTTCAACTTAAATCGAGAAGATACCATTATCGCTTTAAAAAATGCATTAAGATATGTACCTGAAAGCCTACACAAACAACTTGCTCCAGAATTCTTAAACGAACTAACAACTAGAGGGAGAATCTATGCTTATCGTTATCGACCATCGGGGAATATTAAAGCTAAGCCCATCAATAAATATAAAGGTATTCTTGAAGCGAGAGCGATACAATTAATGATCGATAATAATTTAGATTTTGATGTCGCACTTTATCCCTATGAATTAGTTACTTATGGTGAGAGTGGGCAAGTTTGCGAAAATTGGCTACAATATAGATTAATCAAGGAATATCTTGAAGTTATCGAGGAAAGTCAAACACTTACGGTAATGTCTGGCCATCCTTTGGGTTTATTCCCCAGCAAAAGAGATGCTCCAAGAGTAATTATGACCAATGGATTAATGGTTGGTTCGTTTGATACACCTGAAGAATTTCAACGAGCTTCGGCATTGGGAGTTGCAAACTATGGGCAAATGACTGCTGGGGGGTGGATGTACATAGGTCCGCAAGGAATAGTTCACGGAACTTTTATTACTTTGCTAAATGCAGGAAGGTTATATCTAGGGATACCTCCAGATAAAGGTCTTAGTGGAGTGTTATATATTACCTCGGGGTTAGGAGGGATGAGTGGTGCTCAAGCTAAAGCGATAGAAATTGCAGATGGCATCGGATTAATAGCAGAAGTTGATAAATCTCGCATTGAAACTCGATATGAACAAGGATGGGTAAGTAAAATTTCAAATAATCTTGAAGAGATCTTTAATTGGGTTGAAGAATATAAGAAAAAAAAAGAATCAATTTCAATAGCTTATCATGGGAATGTAGTTGATATCTGGAAATATGTTGTAGATAATAATATTGAAGTTGAGCTCGCCTCAGATCAAACGTCTTGTCATGCCCCTTATGATGGTGGTTATACTCCTATGAGTTTAAGTTTCGAAGAAGGAAGAGAATTATTAAAATCTGACAGAAAACGATTTGAAAAGCTAGTTGATGAATCGTTACGTGAACAATATAGGCTTATTAAAGTTATGGTTAATAGAGGAACAAATTTCTGGGATTATGGTAATTCATTTCTCAAAGCTGTTTATGATGCGGGAGTTCAAGAAATTGCGATTAATGGGGACCCTAAAAGCGGTTTTATCTTTCCCTCCTATGTGGAGCACATCATGGGACCAATCTGTTTCGATTATGGGTATGGTCCCTTCCGATGGGTTTGCTTGAGTTTAAACCATTCAGATTTAATAAAAACTGATCAGATTGCTCTTTCTTGCATAGATCCAAACCGTAGAGCTCAAGATCGTGATAATTGGTATTGGATTAAAAATGCTGAAAAGAATAAACTAGTAGTTGGCTCACAAGCTCGAATATTATATGCCGATATGGAAGCGCGCGTAAAAATCGCTTTAAAATTTAACGAATTAATTAGATCTGGAGAAATAGGACCTATTATGCTCGGTAGAGACCATCACGATGTATCTGGTACGGATTCTCCATTTAGAGAAACATCAAATATTAAAGATGGAAGCAATATCATGGCGGATATGGCTCACCATAGTTGGGCTGGAAATATAGCCCGAGGTATGACGATGTGTGTTTTATCGAATGGAGGTGGTGTAGGTACCGGAAAAGCTATTAATGGAGGATTTGGATTAGTTTTGGACGGATCTGAACGCGTTAATGAGATTATAAGAAGCGCGATTAACTGGGATGTCGCATGTGGGGTAGCAAGAAGAGCCTGGGCAAGAAATATAAATGCTATTGACACCGCATATAAGTGGAATATTGAGTATAAGGAAAAAGGACAAATTACACTACCATTTCAAATAGATGAGGACATGATTAAAAATATTGTAGACTCAGAATTTGAAAAAAAAGTTAATAAAAGCTGATTAAAATGAATAAAAACTTTGCATATGGAACTGATTATTTGACCCCTGATTTAGCTTTACAGATTGCAAATGGAGAGGTAAGAGGTATTATAACTGAAGAAGTTAAATTAAAAGTAAAAAAGAATTATGAAGCAGTTCAAAAAATAGCTAAAGGTAAAAAATTAGTTTACAGTATTAACACTGGTTTTGGTTCGCTGTGTACTACTATTATTTCAAAAGAGGAAACTGGCAAATTACAAGAAAATCTATTGAAAAGTCATAGCGTAGGAGTTGGTGAACCTATTGAGCATCAGTTATCAAAACTTATGATGATTTTAAAAATTCATGCTTTATGTAAAGGATTTTCTGGAATTTCACTAGAAGTAATTGAACGCATTTATTGGCATGTAGAAAGGAATGTGATTCCATTAGTTCCAGAACAAGGGTCTGTTGGAGCATCTGGAGATCTAGCTCCTCTAGCTCATTTGTTCTTACCTCTCATTGGGTTAGGTTATTTATCAAAAGACGGTAAAAATTATATCAAGTCACTTGAAATCTTGCAGAAACACGACTTAACTCCTATGAAATTACAGGCTAAGGAAGGTTTAGCCTTAATTAACGGCACACAATTTATTACGGCTCACGCAATAGTTATACATGAAAAATTTAGAAATTGTCTTGAAAATGCTGATATTATTGGTGCTCTTAGTCTAGAAGCGTACTTGGGTTCACCTCAGCCCTTCGATGACGATTTAATCAGGCTAAGACCGCATCAAGGGGCTCTTCTTGTTGCTAAAAGAATTAGAGCATTTTTAAAAGATTCTAGATTTATTGAATCTCATAAAGATTGTGGAAGGGTTCAAGATCCATATTCTATTCGGTGCATACCACAAGTCCATGGTGCTTCTCGAGATGCATTCTTACACTTTAAAGGCGTAGTAGAATGTGAATTAAACTCAATAACAGATAATCCTATCATTATTAATGAAAACAAAACCATAAGTGGGGGAAATTTCCATGGTCAACCCCTCGCACTTCCATTGGATTATGTTGGTTTAGCCGCTTCTGAAATAGGAAATATTTCCGATAGAAGAACATATCTTCTCTTGGAAGGAAAATGGGGTTTGCCTGCTTACCTAATTGAAAAATCTGGATTAAATTCGGGTTTCATGATAACGCAATATACTTCAGCAGCTTTAGTTAGCGAAAATAAATCAATGTGTTTCCCTGCTAGTGCCGATAGTATCCCGACATCAATGGGCCAAGAAGATCATGTTAGTATGGGATCAATTAGTGCAAGAAAAACGCTTCGAATTGTACACAACCTTGAAAAAATATTGGCAATTGAACTTTTATGTGCTGCTCAAGCATTTGATTTTAGGAGACCCTTAAAATCCAGTTTGATTCTTGAGGCTTGTCATGCATATGTTCGTCAAAAAATCCCTCATCTTAACGAAGATGTAGTTTTATCTGATTATATTGCCAAATCTTTAGATATCATAAAAAGTAAAGAATTAGTTAAATTATCCAATAAAGATTAGAGAAGAGAATATCGTGTCTGTAAGATCAACTCCCACACCGAGAAGAGTAAAAAGAAAAGATTCAAACCGTTTTGATCCAACACCCCAAGTGGATTTAATTATTATACATGCAAATGAACTTGTAACACTGGATTCTAGATATGGTATTCCAAGAGTGGGTAAGGAAATGAAAAATCTAGCTATTATACAAGACGGAGCTGTAGCCATTTCAGGTGATTATATAACATTTATAGGAACTTCTGAAGAACTAATGACTAAGATTCCTTCAAATAAAAAGACAATTATTATCGATGCAAGCAATAAGCTGGTAACGCCTAGTTTTATTGATCCTCATACTCACATTATTTTTGATGGTTATAGAGAAAACGAGCTCGAGATGAAACTTGCGGGTATGAGTTACCTTGAAATTTTAGAATCCGGAGGAGGAATATTAAAGACAGTTAACGCAACAAGAAAAGCGCCGTTAACTCGATTAATCAATAATGGGAGAAAGATTCTTAACAAAATGATGGAATATGGCACAACTACAATTGAAACGAAATCGGGATATGGGTTGGATACTGAGAATGAAATAAAGTCATTACTAGCTATAAAAGAATTGAATCATGACCACCCCATGGATATAGTCTCCACATTTTTAGGCGCTCATACAATTCCCCCTGAATATAAAGGGAAAAATGATGAATATGTAGAAGTTATAGTTTCGGAAATGATCCCAAGAATAGCTAAAGAAGAATTAGCAGAGTTTTGTGATGTTTTTTGTGAAGAAGGGATTTTTTCAACAGAACAAACAAAAAAAATATTATTATCAGCTCTTAAATATGGGATTAAACCACAGATTCATATTGATGAGATTGTAGATACTAATGGTGCATTGTTAGCAGCCGAACTAAACGCAGTGCAAGTAGGACACCTACTGAAATCTAATGATAAAGGGTTGGAAGCATTGAAAAGAAGCAAAACAATTGCTACACTATTACCTGGAACTCCTTTTTGTTTAATGCTGAAAGATTTTGCTCCTGCAAGAAAAATGATTGAAATGGGTATTCCAATAGCTCTTGCTACTGACCTTAATCCAAATTGCTGGACTGAATCAATGCAAATGATAATCGCACTAGCATGTTATCATATGAAACTTTCACCCGCGGAAGCATTAACGGCAGCCACAATTAACGCAGCTTGTGCTATTGAGCGACAAGATGAAATTGGGAGTATAGAAGTTGGTAAAAAAGCAGATATAGTAGTCTTTGACGTACCAAATCATAATTTTCTTCCCTACCAATTTGGTGTGAATTTAGTATCAAAAGTTATAAAAAATGGTAAAGTCGTAGTAGATTTCGAAAAATTACCGAAATAAAATACTAGAAATCAAAATAATCTTCCAATAAATGCTTTGGTTCAAGTTTCTTAGGATTTTCAAGCTGTAAGTAATAATCTTCTCCATCGTATAGAGATAACAAATAATGACGAGCCCAACATACACCCAAAGAATCTTCGTATGGTATGCATTTTACATTTAAGTTAGCCCCTTTCTTTTCAACTTTTTTTAATAAATCAAATGGGATTAGCTCATCACCAAACTGCATAAAAATATTAATATTCAATCTTTTTGGATCAGAAC
>JABXKD010000047.1 GCA_013375475.1 Promethearchaeota archaeon | reverse complement strand
GATCACCTTTCTCTCTAAGTTCTTTAGGGAGCTTCACTTATAACCACTTACTAAAAATTTTATTAGGATTGAATATTATAATCATAAAATATTTACCATCTTAAATTTTTTCCTAAAATATATGGATTCTTTAATCTTCGATGAAAATTTTATTAAGAGCAAACTTTTCAATTGTGAGTCCCCTTCGAGAGTCTCTCTTAAAGATGATTTCTTTACAAGTTCCGCGGTCCTTTTTTCTATTATTCCATATGAAGATAAACCCTACGATTTAATTTTGATACACCGCTCGAATCTAGGAACGAGACATAGAGGGGAAATGTCTTTTCCAGGCGGTAAATTTGAAGAAGATAAAGATGAATCTTTAAAAGATACTGCCCTTAGAGAAACCGAAGAAGAAATTGGAGTTTCAAGGGAAATTATTAAAATTATTGGTTGTCTTGACGATTTTCCTACTATGACCAAGTATATTATTACTCCTTATGTAGCTATTATTGATAAAAATCAAAAATTGAAAAGACAAGAAAGTGAAGTTCAGAGAATATTAAAGATACCTGTTGATTTTTTCACATCTAAAACGCAATTTCGTGAACAAACTGTTGATGTTGATGGAAATAAATTTCCCGTGTTTTATTTCAATTATATCGACCCCGAAAATGGTCAAAAATATACAGTATGGGGTGCAACTGCTTATATGATTGTAACATTTATAGAAACATTATACGGATTTAGTCTTTCGAACTTAGGGTTGAAGCGATTTAAACTCGAAAAAATAAAGGATCTTAAAGAATACATTAAATACAGTAACAATATTACTAAAAAATTTTAATTTTTAATCAAATATATTAAATATTGATAAAAATGGACTTCATTTTCAACGAGCGATTAATTCGAAATAAACTAAATGATTTTGATTCTCCTGATCGCCTTTCAATGTCGCACGAAAATTTCGTTAATTCTGCTGTTGTCTTTCTAATTATTCCATACAAAGATAAACCCTATGATTTGGTACTGATTCGAAGGACCAAAAGAAAATCCGATAAACATTCTGGTGAGATGTCATTTCCCGGAGGTAAATTTGATCTAAAGCTAGATAAATCTTATTTAGATACTGCATTCAGAGAACTCAAGGAAGAACTTGGAATTCCTTATAATGAAGTTTCTGTTTTAGGGTGTATTGACGATCATCTTACACCTAAAGGTTTCATAATTTCAGCATTTGTGGCTTTTATTACATCAGATATAAAAATGGTAAAACAGGAGAACGAAGTGAACGAAATCGTAAAAATACCTATAACTTTTTTTGCCAATAAAGAGAATTTTAAGGAAAGGACGTATAAACTTAAAGAAGAGCTAATTGGAGTTGGTAAGTTTAATTATATATCTTCAGATAATAAAAAATATGTCATTTTTGGAGCAACTTCTCATATCATAGTTAAATACATTGATACAGTCTATAATCTTGGATTAATGACGCCAGGTTGTCGTCGAATTAATTGCGAAGATATCAAAGACAGAATTATTCAATAAGATTAATATTGTAAAGCAAATTGTTAAATAATAATCGAAAAATTCAATTAAAATAGAGTATAAAATACATCAAAGAAATAAGTTTTATGGCCCCCGGCGGTCGGGGTGGTCCCAGACGCTGGGCTTCAAAAATTTTATATCTACTAAAAGTGAAGATACCCAGTTATCCTGCGGAGGGATAGGGGTTCGATTTGGATGAAGAATTGCTTCTTCCAAGAATATCCCCCTGGGGGCCGCCAAATTTAATTTTTATTATAAGTTCGGTGATTATAGTGGTTGATTTTAGTAAAGTTATTGATTATTTTAAAGGTACCCCGATTCCAGAAAACATGCTAAATCGAGGGCAGTTAGTCTTAAATAATTTCTTAAAACCTATCCAAAATTTATTTGAACAGAAAAATGTTCCTCAGAATGCTTGGAGCGACGAACAAATCGAGTTTTTGTTAAAAACTCTTTCTAATATGGATACTGATAAGGACGATAAAGCGTCTCGTGTAGGAGAGCGGGAAGCAAGAATAGCATCACATCTACACTTAGAAACTTCCGCTGGATTTTGCCATGGGATAGGACGTAGTGGTTTTTTAACCGCTCCGCAACCCAAGGCTCCTGGAGGGTCGATAATGTATGAACTCAGCAATTATTTAGCTTTAAACTTTCTTAAAAAATTTGGTTTACCAAATGCTAAAAAAGCAATTGTTGTCCCTTTATGCACAGGTATGTCCTTAGCACTATGCTTAGGCGCTCTTAAACCGGATTGGAATAACCCAAATTTAATTAATAAAAGAACTGTTATCGTTCCGCAAATTGATCATAATGCTCTAATCAAAGCATTTGATTTGGTAGGCGTTAAAAGGAAAATCGTAAAAGGCAAGAAATTTGGTGATGCTGTTCGAATCCCAATTGAAGACATAGAAGATAATTTAGACGAAGATTGTTTTGCCGTTATCTCTTTAACAAGTTTTTTCCCTCCTCGAGAACACGACGATATTAAAGAAATAGCCAAATTTGCTAAAAAACATGACTTAGTCCATATCGTTATTAACGCTTATGGTGTACAGAGTCCTGAATGGATGAAATTAATCCGAATTGGTATTGACGCTGGTAGAATAGACGCGATTATTCAATCAACTGATAAAAATGTTCTTACTCCTGTCGGTGGAGCTATCATCGCTTCACCAATTGAAGATGTTATTACTAAAATTAGTCAAGGCTACGCTGGTCGTGCATCTGCCACACCAGTTGTAAATTTTCTTATATCAGTGCTTTCTTTAGGAATTGAAGGATATCAACAACTATTAGAAGAGCAACATAAAAATCGAAAACTTCTAGAAGAAAAACTTAAGAAAGTTGCTGATAAAATTGATGAAAAAATATTAAGCGTATTTAACCCCGTGGCTGTTGCGATGTCATTGAATAATTTGAAAAAGGATCAACTATTCGCGCTGGGGGGTGCGTTGTATAGCTTAAGAGTTACCGGTCCACGGGTATATAATCCCGAGGAAAGTATTTTTGGAACGTGTTGCGCTAGTTATTCTACACCCTATATCGTTTTAAACGCTGCAATAGGGGTAAAATCTCAAGATATCATTTCAGCTGTTGAGAGATTCGAGAAGGCTTACTCTCAAGTAGTTTCTAAATGATTTTCTTTACTAATCCTAAATATTTATTTTGGGCTAAATAAAAATAAATAAAAATCAATAGCACTATATAATAATAAATAAATATCAAGGGTTTTAATATAATGGAGAATCTCCTCTTAAAGCAATTTAATGATTTAATATCTACCCAATGGCCTTTTACACAAATTGAGGAAAGTTACGATGAATTAACTCCACGAGAACTTTTCGAATTAGCGTATCATACTTGTAATTCCGTAGCTATGAGAAGTATTTTAATCAAATTGTCTCCTACGGAAAATCAAAGCGGATCCCAAGCAATTCTTTACTCAAATACCAAGAAATTTATAAATGTTGAAGCTCTTGAGAACTCCTTGAGAATTACAAAGTACTTCCCCGAAGGAGCCACGGGGGATAAATTAAATACCGAAGTTCACCCAAAATTAAAGAATAGAAAAAAGAATTTTGCTCTGAAGGATAACGCTCTGAAAAGAGATATTCTTAAAATGATATTAGTTGAACGCAAACTTGACGAATGTACAAACTTCGTGGTATTAAAGGACATTAACCGCAAAGTATATTTTGCTATTGGAGATGCCAGAGAAAGCGCTGCCGTTGTACCAATTTTCATGGAAGCTGAGGGCGCAAGTTTAGTTCAATTAGCATTAAATAAATGGATGAATACCGTACACACCTTCGATCAAGAAAAACCATTTCCTGAGGGATCTATAGCGGGTTTACTTAAGAACCTTATGCAAATCAAAAAATGGGTTCTAAATTTGATAAGCACTAATTTAGATAAGTAATCTACGCTTTTAATGTAATATTTTTGGTTCTAGTAAACTAAAAAATTTAAATTAACTAAGATAGTATTAATTTTATTGAAAATATCTAAATAAAAATTTAGAATTGATTGAAATGGTTCATATTGCTACTGAGGGTAAATTTAACGAAAACTCTTACTTAAACTTACAAAAGAAAATATTATAGATTTAGAACTTCCAATTTCATGGCTTATAAAAGGTTTAGAGATAAGTGGTAGCATTAAATAATGCATTTTAGGTTCATTAAAACTAAATAGATATTTTTTTTCTTTCTGCTAAACCTACTTACGCTACCATTTATATCTTAAAAAAAATATATTAATAGTAATATCAAAATTGAAAATGTGCTTTAATAATGGTTTTCATCAACACAGAAGGAAAGTTTAATGAAAATACATATCTTATTGATGCTGAACTTTATAGACTTAAAAATTCTCTCGCAATTTATGTAATAGAGAATAACGGTATGCGAGTGATGGTGGATTCTCCCTCTGAATTAGGAGTTCGAAAATTCATTAAAAAACTCAAACAACAAGGACTTTATCCGATTCATAAGATCCTTTTAACTCATTCGCACTTTGATCATGTACAGGGTGTAGAAAAGTTGAAAAGATTGATGCCCGAATTTAATCCTGAAATTTTAGCATCAGAGAAAGCCATAGATAATTTAAAAAACCCTGATAGGATGAATAAGGTTTTTGGCTACAATGTACCAATTATCGAGGATGTTACCCCCTTAAAGGAAGGTGATGTTGTAGATATTAATGGATTGAAATTAGAAACTCTAAACTTTTTTGGCCATACCCAAGATTGCATAGCATTTTTAGATGTTAAAAATAAAAATATATTCGTTGGAGACGCGATAATTGATAGATTTGATCCAGATACTCATATCCCTGAATTTGCTCCTCCCGACTTTAATGAATCCGAATTATTAAAAACCTTCGAAAAGTTAAGAAATTTAAAATCTAGAATTAATTCGATAAGCTTACCACACTTTGGAGTATGGAAAGACGAACATTTCGAGGAAACTCTAGATATGATGGAAACTTTTCACTTTGAAACCAAAAATTCGATTATAAAATGGTACAACGAGAATCCCTCTTTAAAATATATAACTCTAAAATACCACGAAAAATTTACTCCAAATTCTAAAATCCATACTAAAGATAATATTCACGGATTGGAGTTATTAATTGAATGGCAAATAACACAACTGAAAATGAGTAGTAATATTATTTAAATGGGCCATCGGGGATTCGAACCCCGGCTCTCAGGCGTCTACTGTCACAATCAATTTTTTTTTACTTTGTCTGATTGTGAGTCAATTATAAGACCTGCGCTTGTTGGCCAAGCTTGCTCTAAATGCCGTTAACCAGGCTGAGCTAATGGCCCATCTAATTATTTTAATTTTACTAATATTATTAAGTCAAAAAGCACAAAAACATAAAAATTTTTTTATTGGTGTAATCTGTTATATTTATAATTAAAATCATAAAAAAGAACATTCATATTTTTCGTAAAAATCACATAGGTGTATGATATGGCAGAAATGTTAACCGATCTTCTGAATTCAATTTATGGGCGAATCGCTCAACTTGGTCAAGCAATTCAAGGATTAAAAACCTCTCTAGACGGATTGAATCAAAATATTGAGCAGAAAATCTCTAATTTAAATGAAAAATTGAAGGAATTTTCTGTTGAGATAGATGAGACAAAGGGTAAACACATTGAAGTACTAAAAGAGATTGGAGAAAGTACAAAATTGGAATTGATAAAAGTTCAAGAGGGATTAGGATTAGACGCTTTAGCAGCACTTATTTCTCACCTAGAAGAATTCGAAAAATTATCGGGAGAAGTCCTTAATCAGGATACAGTGAATTTACTTCTTTCTGAAGCAATTAGTTCAGTAAAAAGTATGAAAGAAGTATCCCAAAATAAAAAATAAAATAAATTAGTAATAGAACTTTAAAAAAGTGGTAAATTATGGCCGAAAGATTATTAGACAATATGATAAATAAAATAAATCAAATTACATCCTCATTAGATGGTACTATCGCTCAAATTAATCAAATGAGCACTGCGATTCAAAATATGTCGCAAAAATTTTCTGAAGAAACGATTTCTGTTAATGAAAACATCCGACTTATTGTTGAAGTACTTAAACAATTTCGAATGAAGTCCAGCGAAAATTTACAAACAATTTCAGATGATTTTAATGAGAGTATAAAGGAGCTATATGAAAAGAAATCAATTGAATCAATTACAGAGGAAGAAAAGAAAGCTATTGAAATGATAAGACAGGCTGCTAAAGCAGTTTCAAATAATCTATATTATGCTCAATTGTTAAACATTATTCAATCCATAAGAGAAGAAACGAATAGAATAATTAGCTGTAAAGAACCGTAAAGAACTTATTTTTTTATGATTTAACATTATTTACATCACATTAAACAAAATAAGAGTTGTATAAATTTGCCAACAGGTAGTTTTGTGGTATTACTCCCTTTAGATGCCGATTATAAGATTTTGGGATATTACCATAAAGAAGGAAAATCTAATTTTGAAATCACGAATGATTTGTTTCTAAGACTTAATTTGGATCATTCAAAAGATGAATATAGCCTACTTAAATTGAAGGATTTTCAGGTGTTTTCTTATTTATATAAATTTAAAGGAAAATTAATGCGAAAAGCGTCTGGAATAATTATAGGATTATTGCTTAACGAAAATGATAAACCTGAAAAATATAGATCAGCTTTAAAAGAAGGAGCAGAAGCAGTTGAAGTTTTAGGATTAAATATTTTAAAAATGCAACCAACAGAATTTGAATCCCTCTTAAAAGACATCTATTTAGAACATCTAGAACCATTAGTTGATATTCTTAAGCCCGAAGTTTTAAAAACTAACATTATCGCGATAACTAAATTCATGCTGAGTGGTGGGAAGGAAGAAAGAAAAATTGCTCAAGATTTATTAAAAAAAGTTGAAGAAGGAGAACATTTGAAAATATCAGAAATATTCAATAATGCAGACGCCGCTTTAAAAGCGTTAGAGTACGAGAAAGCGTCGAAAATGTTTAAGAAAGCTGCTGAAATTGCTCAAGATTTATATGTCCTTGACATCGCCGAATCTTTAAAGGAAAAAGCTAATTTTTCAGCAATCATTCCGAATATGTCGAGAGAACGAGATAAGCATGTTCACGATGCAAGGAATTTTCTTAGAAACGAAGACTTTCATTCTGCGTATATTTCTTATAAAAAAGCTAGTGATCTTTCAAAGAAATTGGTTGATTTTAATAAGGAAGAAGAATATAGGTTAAAGTCAAAAGCTCTTGAAGAATTCTATAAAGTAGATGAAAAATTTAAAGAAAATTAATACAACACTCAATCAATTTTTAAATTCTTTAAAAAAGTCTTTCTAAGATGGCAAAATTACATAAAAGGATTATTGGATTAATAACTGATTTTGGTCCCAAAGGACAGCATTATGTAGCTAGCATGAAGGGGGTAATTCTCAATATTAATTCCGAAGTTAATATTGTAGACATTTCTCACAGTATCGCTCCTTTTTCCATCATTGAAGCTTCATATATTTTCAATACAACCTATAGATATTATCCCGAAGGAACTGTTTTTATTATAGTAGTAGATCCGGGAGTGGGTAGTTCACGAGAGATACTGGCTTTAAAAACTGTAAATAATTATTATCTCGTTGCACCGAACAATGGGATTTTTTTAAGTTCTTTCGAATTAAATGATTTTTCAGAATGTATAGAAATTACAAACGAAGAGTTTTTTAATAAACCAATTTCAAAAACCTTTCACGGGAGGGACATTATGGCACCTATTGCAGCAAACATAACTAAGGGTCTTCCTCTTAGCAAATTTGGTGCAGTTTTTAACCCAAGTAGACTAATCTCTTATCCCATTGAACTTAATAAAATTTCTGATAATGAAATAAGATGCACCATTCAATATATTGATAATTTTGGAAATATCATAACTAATATTAAAGCTAGCTCATTATCACTAAAAGATGGGGCACATTTAAGGGTAAAATTAAAGAAAGCAGAATTTAATGGTAAATTTTTTCGGTTTTTTGAAAAAGTTATAAAAGGTTCAATATTATTTTTAGTTGGTTCAAGTGGGTTCTTGGAAATCTCTATAAATCAAGGGAATGCTGCTGAGGATCTGGGGGTAAGTGTAGGAGATATTGTTACAGTATTATTATCAGAGGTTAAGAATAAATGAACGATGAAACCATAGCGTGCATTTTGGATAAAAATGTTAGATTTTTACATTCTGGACAGATGGCAAAGTACATTTTTCCTATGGCAAGAGAGGAAGCACATCAGAAAGAAATCAGTCATCTAATTATTCGTTTTTTCTTAATTACTTTTACTCCTAATGGGAAAATATTATATTTAGTTCAAAAGAGAAGTAGACATAAGGAGAGTTTTCCAGAATATTATACGGATTCTGCCTCGGGACACGTTTTATATAAAAAAAATTTAGGATTAAGGGATATTGAGGAGGAAGCAAAAAGGGAACTCCAAGAGGAGTTTGGAATAGCTCCAAAATCTGTTGAAAAGATATTATTTTACGATTTAATTTCCGAAGAAGATAAAAAATCAACTGAAGTTGCTTACATATTTTTGGGTTTAGTTAAATATGATGTAAGGTTAAATCCTAACCCCAATGAATTAGAGATCAAAAAAAGCCGTTTTTACAGTAAATCTGAAATGATCGATCTATTTAAGAATGAAAAACTAATTGATCATTCGAAACAGATATGGACCAACTTACTCAATATGGATTTAACAGCAAAATTTGGATTGGATGTTAAAAAAACTAAAACAATAACTTCGAAAAAGGAAATCGCGTTATTTATAGGAAGATTTCAACCTTTACACCATGGTCATATTTATATTCTCAATAAAATATTAAAAACTTATAAAAAATTAAAAATTGGAATTGGAAGCTCTCAACTTTCAAAAATTAAAAGCGATCCATTTACCTATGAAGAAAGGTCAAATTTCATATCTTCTGCTCTCCAAAAGAGAGGAATCAATCCTAATAGATTTGAAATTTTCCCTGTTCCAGATTTATTTAACGCAAATAAATGGGTTACCCATGTTATTTCTATAGTAGGAGAGTTTGATACCATTTTTTCTAATAGCGATTGGGTTCGACAATTATTTCAAAATAAAGAAATAAATGTAGGTGAAAAAATAGAAATTTTTAAGAAAAAATACAACGGATCAAATGTTAGGAAATTAATAAGCAAGGAAAATAAGAAATGGACGAGTTTAGTTCCTAAAGAGATCGTTAATTTAATAGCAGATTATAATGGCATTGAACGCATAAAATCATTATTTAAATAAGATGATTTGAATTGAATAATAAAAATTTATTAGAAATAGACGGTTCATTCGGTGAGGGAGGTGGTGCTATTCTACGTCTTAGCGCGGCATATTCAGTTTTATTCAAACAACCTATAAGAATAAGTAATATTCGTGCGAATAGACCAAAACCGGGATTAAGATTACAACATCTCCTTGGACTAAAAATACTATCTGAAGTATCTAATAGCACATTAAGCCCGTGTGGGGTAGGTTCTGAAGAGATTTCTTTAACTCCTAATTCAACAAATGATGTAAAAAGTAAAGTACAACTAAATGTAAGCACAGCGGCAAGTATTGGATTATTACTGCAGCCAATTCAAATAGCTAGCTTAGGTTTTAAAAACTCCGAAAAAATAGAGATTTCAATTCAAGGTGGTGGAACATTTGGAAAATGGGCCCCCAGTCTTCCTTATCTCCAAGAAGTAACTTATAAATTATTTGAAAAATCAGGATTAAAAA
Source organism: Promethearchaeota archaeon (assembly GCA_013375475.1). Classification (GTDB taxonomy): domain Archaea; phylum Asgardarchaeota; class Lokiarchaeia; order Sigyniarchaeales; family SOKP01; genus SOKP01. The sequence goes on along the minus strand of JABXKD010000047.1, from coordinate 18,752 downwards.
TCAATGTAGATATTCTAAGACATGGTTTTTATCCTAAAGGGGGAGCACAACTAAAATGTGTAATTTATCCATCAAAAGAAATTATTAAACCACTTAATTTAACAGAGTTAGGAAATACAGATTTAATTCAAGGCGAAATTATCATCACAAATCATTTAAGACGAAATAGAGATAATATTGGCTTAAGAATAAGAAAATCTATTCAACAAAATCTCAAAAGAAATATTAAATGTGATACTGATATTAAATACACATATGTAGATTCAATTAGTCCCGGCGTTGGAGCATCATTATGGGCTCAATCCGATAATGGGGCAATCATCTCAACAGGAACAATTTTAGGCGAAAAAAAACTCTCTTCAGAAAAACTAGGGTCTATCGTAGCTCAGGAATTATTTAATTATATCCAAAATGAAATTCCTGTCGACAAATATCTAAGCGATCAACTAATCCCTCTAATGGGTTATGTTGAAAAACCATCAAGCATAAAGGTATCTGAAATTACAAGTCATACACGTACAAATTTAGAGCTAATTAAACTATTTACAAATAGAAAATATAAGATTATAAAAAACGGAAAATATTACATAATTAGCTTTTAATATAATCTCAATTCTCGCATAATAATCTAGGACTATTTTTCTCTTTAAAATTCAAAAGTCCACTTTAAAGAAATTTTTAAAGGATTATAATTATATGATAGATATAAAAACTTATACTATGTTAAACAACTATGTCAACAGTCGGAGCTAATAGATGTCCTAGATGCGGAAATGATAATAGAGTTGATAGCTTCGTTTGCGCCTTCTGTGGAAAACGCCTGAGAGTTGAAAAGATAGAAAACTTTTCTATTTTTAAGCGTATTGAAGAGGATTTCACTTCCCCCGCTCGCTGGTACGTTTTAATCCTATGGTTGTTTACTAAACCAAATAGAGCTTTTTGGAGTATTAACCACAAGAGAAAAAAAGCTCCGGCGTATAAAATAATGTTGTTTAATGCGCTTTTATACGGATTGATGGGTTTAGCTTTTTTTTCACACATTAATATTCTAACCATGCCTTCATTGAGCATCTATAGGTTCTATATAGATTTAGCTGCCTTCATAGCTTTTTTCGCCTTCGGTTTTGCGGTGTATTTGATTGGTGGAGTACTTTTAATATGGATATTTTCTAGAGGAGCAAACATTGCCGTCGATTTTTCAGAACGTTTGGAATCTCGTTTTGGAAAAGAAGGAGAAGAAAAAGAAAAATATAGCGAAGCGGAGATGAGCCCTTTTAGCATCTATAAAGGAGGAACCTTACATCAACAGCAAGCGAAGAAATACTCAATGATGTTATGTGCCTTTGCCCCATATTTATTACTTACAGCAGTTAAAATCGTAATAATTCTAATCGGAATGCCTAATATTACCATTCCAGATATGGATTTTCTTGTTTCTCCTTTCAGCGACCCCTATTTTACGTCACCAGTGTGGGTAGTTCTTGATGTTATCGATGCTTTTACGATTGGTATATGGATTCCTATTCTGATTTCTCTTTCTATCAGAGAATTATCCAATTCATCCACATTTCGAGTACTCGTCTCATCGTTAGCAATAGGGATAATTATAGCCGTACTTTTTTACTTTTTACGCCCTACATTTATATTATAGTACTGTATTAGTAACACCGAGATAATGACAAATCAAAAAAAGTCTTCTTTCGATATATCTTCTGAACTTGAATCGGAACTATTCGCTATCGTAAATACTATAATGACCTTAAACAAAAAATATCAGAGTGGTAATCTTAAAGAAAATTTTTTTCAAAGATCTATAAAAAGTGCCATGAACGATTTGTTGAAGATAAACTTATCTTTAAATAAGAATAGTATAGAACTATCAAAATTTTTAGCTAAAATGAATATTACAGAGGATTATTACAAGGCTATCGATATCATTAATAAAATCTCTTCGCTTAATTTTTCGCCTAACCAATTTTCAAAATCAACAAGTTCTTCCATTCTTGAAATTCCAAGGCTAACCTCTGAAATCACTTCCTCCTTCATAACTTTGATGGACGCTTTGAAATTAGAGAGTTTCGATAATAACGAGATCATATTTGACCTTATTAAAGATTTGAAGAAAAATTTCGATAGGTTTCCTGGTTTAGAATTAAGTAAAATAAAACTTTCAAAAATATATCAAGAATTTTTAAAAAATGGAGAGGAAATCGTAAGTCATAAAAAGTTTAGAGATTCATTAGCGGACGATTTATACGAAGTCTTTAAAGATTTTAACGAGAAATTAAATCTTTAAATTGAGTAAAAATGATAAAATTAATTAAGTTTTCATACTTTAACACCATATCAGTTAAAATATCGAATATTACTAATAAAAGTACTTAAGGTAATCTAATTGCCAAGACCTGGTTTAAGATCTAAAGCTCAAGCACGTAAAAAGCTAAAAACTCCTGGAAACATCAATGTTACTCATTATTGGAGAAATAAGCCTAGTAAGTCTCAATGTGCTATCTGTAAAAAACCACTACAAGCTATTCCACGATTAAGGCCTTCACAATTTAAAAAAACAAACCGCGTTTCAAGGAGAGCAAATCGCCCTGAAAGCGGAAGGTATTGTGCTAATTGTTTACAAACAATTCTGAAAGATGCTATTTGGCATCCTACAGATTGATTGTTTTTGAAAATATCGATAGAATTAAATAATCTGTAATTTCATATATTAACTAAATTCAGTTTTGAGATGCGTAAAATGATAATCACAATATCTGGATTTCACGGCACGGGAAAGTCTACTATTGCCAAATTATTAGCAGATAAACTGGGCATCCTCTATTACTCAACAGGTCAAGCGTTTCGAGATCTTGCGAAAGAAAGCAATATGTCGTTAGAAGAATATACGAGATTTGTTGAGAAACATCCAGATGTCGATAAAAATTTAGATAATAAAGTCGTTGAAATGGCAAAGAAAGATAGTATTATTATTGATAGTCAATTAAGTGGGCACATACTTAAATCCATAGCAAACTTTAAAATTCAATTAACCTGTTCGTTAGAAGAACGTGTAAAAAGAATGGCAGCGAGAGATAAGACATCCTATGGAGAAAAATTAGAAGAAACAACTATAAGGGAAAAATCTGAGTTAGAACGATTCAAAAAGCTATATAATATTGACTTAAGTGATAAAGAATCCACCGTAGAATTTTTTGATTTAATTATTGACACAGAGCATTTAACAATTGAAGAAATAGTAGATAAAATCCTAACAGAGTTAGACGAAATTTAGTCAATCATTTCAATAAAAATCATAAAAAATTTATTATTAAAATTATTCCTTAATATACAAAAAAGGTCTATCTTTTCTGAAAATCATAAAATTTAGTAACGATAGAGGATCTAGAATAATTTGGTGACAAATTAAATGAGTGTATATGACATAGGACGCGTTTGCGTTAAAACAACCGGAAGGGAAGCAGGAAAATACTGCGTTGTCGTTGATGTAATCGATAAAAATTACATTTTAATTGATGGTTTAAATGTTCGAAGAAGAAGGGCTAATTATAAACATCTTGAGCCTATAACCGAAACGATTGAAATCAAAAAAGGAGCCTCACATAGCGACATTGAAGCTGCAGTTAAAAAAGCTAAATTAGAGAAGAAACTAAAAGAAACCGTTTCCATTCCTACAAAGTAATTTTTTATTTATAAAGAAACATCTTTGAATTGATAGCTGAGCGTCGCTATATGGCGTCGTTAGCACATTTTTTTTTTGCAGATATAGCCAAGCGGTACGGCGCTGGTCTGGAACGGTAACTTTAACCAGATAACCAGTGTGTGAGAACACTCGAGGGTTCGAATCCCTCTGTCTGCGTTTTAATTTTATTATATAAAATATATAAGTTAAACATCCGGAAATTCTAAAGCTTTAGCCTTACTACCACCCATCATTTGTTCCATGCCTCCTTGTGCTTGCGTTTGTAATTTCAATATTCTCTGTATAAGGGTGTTTATTCCAAAACTACATAGAAAATACCAAGCTGTAAAATTAATCCAACCTTGCGCGACTCCAATATTCCGAAAATCCCCATATACAAGATAAATCCAATATGAGTCCACATTCGTCAAACCAGCCATCATAGGACCTATTAATGGTACGTCGTTCGCATTCATTGGCGATAACGCAACTGGATTTGCTGTACCGAAAAATCCTCTTACTACAGAAAAAATGATGATCATTGGAACAAAGGTTATACAACTAGGTAACATACGCTTCAACGCTAACTTTTGTTGCGATTGTTTTATCATAGTATCCAGCCGTTCCCATCGCTTTCTTAACTTTCTATACCTTTCTGGGTCAATTTCAGCAATTTCAATAATCTTCTCTTTTTCTTCATCGTGTGCTTTTTTTATAACCTGTTTTCTATTTATCTCGTCCGTATCAACTAACCATTTGGTTAAACCCGTACTTATTAATGCTGTTACAATAGCTAATAATAATATAAAAATCATGGATCCCGGAGGAAAGCTTAGCCATTGTTCAAAAGCATTTGATTCTTGTAATAGTAACAAAAACATAATTATATTGAAATAATTTTGATAATTTATTAAACTTTTCAGATTAAAATTTTTAATGGAATATGATTACGATTTTAAATTAATCCATACCCAAGAAAGACCGCATGCCTGGATACTGCATGGCCGCCATTTCCTTTGCCAAACTTTCAGAATATTGGTGGACAATCCCGATAGCAATTAGAAGTCCCGTACCTGAAGTCAATGCACCCAAAGAATCGGCGAAGAAACTCAATACTGCAATGATGAAGCCGTTTAAAATTATCAGCGTTGGAATGTAGCGTTTCAAGATTCGCTCAATGATTTTATCCGAACTTCGAAACCCGGGAATCTGCATCCCCGAATCTATTATCTGCTGAGCTATATCACGGGGGGCTAACCCTGACACGTCGACCCAGACACGGCCGAGCATCACACAGAGGAATATAAAGAAGATGAGATATATTACGGCTCTAAATGGATCTGCTATTAATTGATCAAGTCCTTGAGGAGGAGTAAGGTAATAAAGTAGACCATATTCTGGAACTAAATAATTTCCAGTGGCCCCCCCAGTATCCACGGTGTTAAAACGGCCGATCAGATCTATCAACCAATTAGTATCTGCATTTCTGAGAGCAGAATCAGGACCGGCTAGTATCTGCCCGAAAAATAAGAAATTTGCGTACAAAGCGTTTACTAAGATAACAGGAATATTCGATACGTACAATAGCTTCATAGGATATTTCCCCTTAAAACCTCGATAGCCCTTGTACGCAAGAGGAATCTCGATCCTAGTGGACTCGAACCAAATCACAACTAGAAATATTCCCAAAGTGGTAAGACCTCCAAAAATGGAAGGTAGTCTGTCAGCTCTAAAAAATAAAGCAGCTGTATCAATATTAGGATTTGTGAAAGATTGAAAGAAAGCAATAATAATACCTCTTGCACCCTGACCAGGACCGGCGTCAATAAAACTAAACATGCTCCAAAAAACTTGTCCTGCTACGCCAGTGGCGATAAAAAGAGATACTCCGCTTCCTATACCCCATCCTTTTTGTAAAACTTCGTCGAGTAAGATAATAATGACTCCCGAGAAGATTAATTGTAAAAACACAAAGGTTGCATTCGAGATAGTTAAATCTCCAAAAGCGCCTCCTATCAAATATGCTACAATGTTAAGGATTGTTAAAAACATTGCGAATACTTTTTGAGCTCCACTAAACATAGATCTATCGTAAGGATCGCTCATATCGACTTTTATAATTTTAGAACCGAGAAGTAATTGCATTATCAATCCTGCAGTTACTATTGGACCTATCCCTAGTTCCGTTAGTGTTCCCTTCTGACTTGCTAATATAACTCTTAACCAATAGTAATAATCTGTCGTTTCAGTAGAACTTACTCCGTAAAGTGGTATATTTGACATTATCAAATAGATGATTAATACAACAATGGTCCATAATAATTTTTCTTTGAATTGAACCTCTCTTTGCGGTTGTTTAATCTCAGGCATTATCCTTACGAACGGAGAGAAGGCCTTAAGGAATCTTCCAGTCATGGTATTTCAGTTTAGAAGCTTTAACGAGTAATATCTTTTTTTGTAAAAATAAAAGTTCTTAATTTAGAAAGTTAACTTATAAAAAAATAGAATTTTAAAAAAACTTTTTGATTTATTTAGTATGTGTTAGCTGATTTCTGATTTTTTAGGAAATCTAAATCGTCGAATATAGAAATAATAGAAAAAATAAATTAAAAAAATTTTAAATAAATTTCATGTGCTCTCGTTCAATTTGCATTATTCATATTGATTCTCAGTAACTAAAAGAGACTCCCAATGCCTGTTGGCTCTTCTTCTTCTTCGGGTTCCTCTTCTTTCTTCTTTTTCTCTTTCTTTTTCTCAACAGCGCCCCCAGCTGGAGTAGCAATAACGGGTGCTGAGCTAGCAGATTTGATAATATCCTCAATTTTCGTATCTTTTAATCCAGCAATTAATTTAACGATTTGATCTTTATCAACTTTTGCACCTGCAGCAGTTAATACTTTTTCGACGTTCGTTTCGTTAATTTTTCCTCCAGCTTTATGTAACAATAAGGCAGCGTAAATACTTTCCATAATTTTTAACCTCTTTTTTGTTTTTTTATCATTAAATTGTATTTTTTATCGATATTTTTAAAAAAAATCTTAAATTTTTATCCAAATAATCCTCCAATACCAACTTCTTCTTCGTCTTCTTCCTCTTCTTCGGGTTCTTTTTCTTCAACTTCAGCTTCTCCTGGGGCAATAGCCTGAATTCCTTCACCCAAAATAATCGCGTTTAATAAAGTGGCTTCAGATGTAGCCTTTCGAATATAATTTTCTGTCATATCCTCTGAAAAGAATGGCATTTCAAATAAAATTCCAAGTGCTTCTCTATACGCTTTAGTAAAATCTTGTTTGAATTTATTCATATCCATATAAAGTAAATCTTCCGAGATAATTTCACCATCGCTCCATGCGTATTGGATTTTTATTAACGACTCAATCGGGGTTATTCCTAACTTTTTTAGGACTGCGGCCTGTTTTACATCAACAAAATCTCCTGCTTTATGAGTTTGCGTGTCATCTCTAACCCAAATAGTATCGTTTTGAATCCTCGTTGGAAGTCGAAGTGTCATATTTAACTCACTAATAACTTGTCCAGTAGGTAAGCCAGTATCTCCTGCAGGAACCCAAATATCAACGGGGGTAACCTCGTCTGGTTTAGCAGGAACCATCCATTCACTTTGAAGAAAAATTTTCTTAAGCTCAAACACATCCATATTCGTGAAACATAACGCAGCTTGTCCTGGAATTCCTTCTACTAACTCATCTAAATTTCTTTTTTTAGATTCCTCTTTATATTTTTCTACCGCTCTTTGTTGAAGACTTTTCTTTGACATCCGTATTATTGCTTTTCCTCTTAAAATTTTCCGTATCTCTTGTATTTGTCTATCGTTTAATCTTGCGACTTCTATTACTGCAATATTTTTGTAAGTTTTAAACAAATCAATTAAATGATCAACTTCATCCAATTTCCATTGGGGTATGTCGTGTTTTCCGATCATCTTTTTACACCTCTATACTCTTTAAATATTGTTCATCAATCTTGATAGGATGCCCCATAGTCGTTTTTAAAAACATAGATTTAATATTATTGTATTTGTGAGGCATCTGATCGGCAATATATTCAACAATAGCCTTCATGTTTTCAAACACTTGTTCTTTTGCCATAGACTTTTTCCCAATTTTAACTTGAATTATTAGTTGCTTTTTTAACTGAATTCGGATTATTTTTAAGTATCGATCAATAGCTACTTGTAAATCATCTGGATTAGAAATAATACCGTATCCACTTGGAAAAGGTTTCGGCATTTTACCTAGTGGTCCAAGAAATCTTGCTAAGTAACGGGCAACATTTGGCATCATTTTGTCTTCAACTATGAAGAAATCGTATTTTTTTACAAATTTTTTCTTTAATTTTTTTTCTTCATTATTTAATTTGACTAATCCATCGCTATCAATAGTATCTAACCCTAAATTTTTAGCTTCCATAAGTATTTCGTCTGAAGCGATCACGCAAACATTAGGTTTGTCGCCAGTTAAAATATTATTTGGTAGTAAGATTTCCTTGTCAATTCTTTGTTTAGGATCGTTTAGATTAATATCTTTAAGATTAATAATAAAATCAATTGATTCGTCGAATTTTCTTACTTTGTCTTTAAATCCATCCTTTTTGATTACCGAAAAATCGATTGCTGCGTTTAATGATCTTTTTAATAGTTTATCGTCTACTTTCATTGATTATATCTCCCCCTTAATTCTATCGTCATAATCCCCGTTATCAATCTTCTTTTGAACCACGCGAGGATCATTACCTTCTACGGTCACTCCTACTGATAAAGCAGTTCCTAATACTGTTTTTACCGCATTTTTAAACGTTTTAGATAAAAAGATATCTTTTTTCGCATTTGTTACATTAATTACTTGTTCAAGCGTTAAATCTCCAGCCTTCTTTTCGGAACTATTAATGCTTCCTTTTTCAATTCCTAATTCTTTTAAAAGCAGTGAAGCTGTACTCGGGGTTTCTACGAAAATTTCAAATTGTTTTGTCTCAGGATCACACTCAATTCTAACCGGGACGGTAAGACCTTTGAAAAGCATTGTCTTTTCATTAACAGCATCTACTACGTCTTTTATATTGATACCTGTCGGTCCTACGGCAGGCCCGATAGGTGGCCCTCCTGAAGCATTAGGGGAAAAGTTATGAAATATAAATTTTCTCTCCCTCCAGTCACAAGAGCCTTAACAATGATTTTGGTTGTTTTGCTCATAGTACTCATCATTTTTTTTTTAATTCACATTTTTAAGCCTATATTCTATAACTCAGAACAAACTAATTGATTCAGACCAAAGTTTCCAATATCTTTAGTATATCGGAACCGTAATCTTTTACGTCCTAAGTTTTAAAAAATATAGACTTAACTTAGTAAGAAAGTAAAAGCAGAATAATTAAAAAATTTTACTAAGATGATGAATCCTAGTTCTTTCTTTTTGAGATAATTTTTTGAATAATCTTTTTAACTTCAGTACTCTGAATTCTTTCATAATCATACCCTCCCGCTGTAGGAACTAATTTCTCAACATCTTATGCCCAATTTTTCAAAAAAATAAAATTTAAGAGATAAACTAACGATCATATATAAATAAAAAATATCAAACAGATCGAATGAATAAAAAAACAAATTAGAATTGTAGCTAACTTTTAAGAAAAAGAATAATTATGTTGTCGTTTGTTAAATAGAAGGATTTTCTTAATCTCCTAGAGCTTCCATATTTCCCACTAAAATTTTAACCTCTTCAGTAATTAGAGTAGGACTATTTATCAAATATTGATTCTCTTCAATCTATACCATGGTTAAATATGTATATTCTCCATATTTCGCTATAAAGCTAATCTCCCCTCCCGAAGAAGCTCTTTCATTTATTAAAACAGGCCAGCCATTTATTTCAAATACCTTTTCAAATTCAGGGTTTTGAATATTTGAAGATAATTCATTAAGTGTTGGAATAGATATGGAGGGTGATATTTGAATAGTTAGTTCTGCTGTTTTATAATCTTTATTAGATTCTGCACTATAAACAATTATAGCAATAAAGGGGCTCTCTTTAAGGTAAATCGCAGTCATTTCAAAATGATGAGGAAGATCGGAAGGTAAATAAACGGTAATATTATTTTTTTCTAAATAGGTTGTAAACTCGTTGATATTGACCTCCTTAGATGTACCATAGAAATCTGAGGGACTGGAAATTGTATTCATGTTATTAGTGATTATATTGTTTATATAAACGGATGCAAAAATTAATATAGTAAGGAGAGAAACTGAACCTATCAAGAGATTTTTACTATTTTTTCTCAAAATTAACCATCTCCATTAGCATCCTGAATTGAATACTTTAAATAGGTTAAATGACTGCTGTTGATGCTTATTTACATTTATGTTAAAATCACTTAAAATCTTTATGTGTATTGTAAGTGAGATAAGAATATTTTTGGGAGATAATTTACTGGATATGCGAGATTAAAGTCTTAAATCAAGAATAATCTCTCAGCCTTCGGGATGCTCTTTATGTTAGTAGTTTTGTTATTTACTAAAAAATTTTTATTAAAAAAAATCATTCTCTCTGATCTGAATTTATTTATTTTATCGATGATAATATTAATTGAGAAAATACAAAGTATTATTTCAGAGCTAGATCTATTCAAATTTTAGAACTCATTAAGGGTAAGGTTGCAAGATGATAATTTGGATATTAAATAGTGATTCGGGAATTAAATTGCTCTATAAATCTTTTTTGAAAACAGATGCCGACGAGGATATCGTATCTGGTTTCTTAACGGCTTTCCATCATTTCTCTATGGAAGAGTTTCACCAATCGCTGGAATCTATAGAAATGGGAGGATTAAAATGGATATATACTTTGGAACCGAAATTCAAATTGCTATTTGTTGCTGCTGATGTAAGAAGCGTAAAGACTGAGATTTTAAGGGGGCGCCTTAATGTAATTAAAGAAGCTTTTTTAAAAGAGTTTGAGCCCGTGTGGATAAAAAAGAAGCGTAGTTGGGATGGAAATATGAATGTGTATTTACCATTTCTCAAAGTTATTGAAGATTACTATGGCCAATGGGAGGAAGTTGAATCGATAAGCCAAGTAGCAGACTTTTTTGATGTCTTAGGTGTGTTTCAGCAGATCTTCATTAAATTAAGAAATATATTAGAAAATAAAATGTATACAAAGTCCAAATCCATAGTTTTAGATCAAATAGAAAAAACGTACAACAAGTTAAAAAAGCAAGAGGAATATCTGCAACAACCTGAATTAGAAAATATAACCTTTAGTAAAGAATCTTGGTTCACCATTATTGATATAAATTTACTTAAATGTGAAAAGGAAGTAACCACTAAATATTTAAAGTCTCTTCTTTACGAAACGGTTCATATATTACACGATGTGAAAGGGAAAAATCTGTGTTTGAAATATTTTAGTGATGAAAAAGTGTATTCTTATATTTATAATAATATGGACTTGTTAAAGGATTTGAATTTAAATATGTTCTTTTTAGAGCTATTTTTGTTAATATAGTTTAAGATTTCAATTGAAGATCCTTACTAAAACTTTTATATGTATTTAAAACCTACAACAGAGACGACGACCATAATCGAGATTATGCTTTAGATATTCGTCAGACAAGAATTCCATAATTTCTTCATAATTCAATTCTATTTTAAAAATATTATTGATTTTATCAGGAATATCCTCAATTTCTACTCCTGGAGTTGATACCAATCTAAAGATTTCATCTTTAATTTCTTTAGATATTTGTTCTATCATATAATTATAATAAAGTAATTTGAATGAAAAATATTAGCATTAATTTTGATAAAAAAAAACCTTCTGCTATAGAAAAATAGCTAAATCTGCTCTAAAATAACCTCATGTTTAATTGTGCCTATTTTTTCAATCGAGGCTTCTAAAACATCACCAGGTAGTATCGGACTAATTCCACTTGGAGTACCTGTAGCTACTATATCTCCCCTCTTTAATGTTACAAACTTCGACAAATATTCTAGCATTTGAGGGATTTTAAATAACATGTGTTTAGTATTCGACAATTGTCTTGTCTGTCCGTTAACTTTTAATTGAATAGATAAGTTATGAGGGTCTGAAATTTCACTACACGGAACAATTCTTGGTCCTATCGGTCCAAAAGAATCGAAATTTTTGCTTCTATACCAGGGTAAATTTATATTTCTATCGCTTTTTTGCATAAATCTTGCAGTTAAATCCAGAAAAACCGTGTATCCTTGGATATAATCGAAAGCTTTCTCTGCTGAAACATTTTTACATGTTTGAAAAATAATAAACGCGAGTTCTACTTCATGATCAACTCTATTATACTTCTCACTTTCGTACAGAATTTTTGGATAAATTATGGGTTCATTATCTGTTAAAAGCGTGTTCAAAGTCTTCACAAAGAACACGGGTTCTGTAGGAACGGGTGCATTAGTTTCTTTAATATGATCTATGTAGTTCCGTCCTAAACACAATATTTTCGTTGGATTAATTGTTGTTTTTCCAATTTTTACCATTTATCTCACCTTCTCTTCTAAAATAACTTCATTTGATAGAGTTCCAATTTTTTCAATCGATGCTTCTATAAGATCTCCAGGTTTGATTGGACCTATGCCAGACGGTGTACCTGTAGCAATAATATCTCCTGGTTCCATAGTAAAAAACTGTGAAATATTTTCTAAAAGCTCGGGGATTTTAAATAACAAATGCTTCGTATTTGAGGTCTGTTTAATTTCTCCGTTTAGCTTTAGCTCGATTTTAAGATTGTGGGGATCATTGATTTCCAGATGTTTAACAATTCTCGGACCAATTGGACCAAAAGTATCTAGTGATTTTGAGCGAAACCAAGGCAATTTTGAAGTAATATCTTTAACTTGTAACTTTCGAGCAGTTATATCATTGAATACCGTATAACCGAGAATATGATCGTACGCATCAATTGCTTTTATATACTTGCAATTATCTTTTACAATAAAAGCTAACTCTACTTCATAATCGATCCTGTTATATTTGCGGTTGTTAAATAGCCATTCTGGATAAATAATTGGTTCATCGTTGCCAATAAGGCAGTTTAAAGTTTTTGGAAAAAGAACCGGTTCTTTTGGTACTTCTAACTTCGTTTCTTCAATGTGGTCCAAATAATTAGTTCCTACACAAATTATTTTTGTTGGATTAATTGTAATATCACCAATTTTCATGATTATTTGAGCACCATTACCAATTAATTAGGTCTTTTTGATAAATTGAAACCAAATTTGATGTTTCTTCGTGTAAGAAATTATATTTATTTAAAGAATGATTAAATTTTAAAGATAATATATTTTCACCTAACTAAAAATACTCTGAAAAGAATAGTATATAAAATTACTACAACATGTGCAAGATATAAAATGAGCGAGAATAAAATCGATCGTGATATTGAGGATGCTTCAAATAATCAGGTTCTCCAGAGTAATATAACTAAAAAAATCGCTATAGCCGCAATTTTTATTGCTCTAGGGTTAATAATAGCCATCCCTAACCCATTTATTTATGTTCAGTTTATTGGAGCAAAGATCTATCCCTTTGCCCATCTTATAAATGCTATAACAGGTATATTAATTGGAATGCTTTTTTCTTTTATTACAGGATTGGGTATAGCAAGTTTGAGGTTTTTTTTAGGTTTAGGTTCACCTTTTGCGTTTCCAGGGCATTTATCCGGGGCCTTTATTGTTAGTTTAACTGCACATTATTTAGAAAAAAAATATCCACGCAAGGTTGATTTAGCAGCGTTATCAGAACCTATTGGAACAGTTTTTCTGGGAGCAACTATAGCATATTTAACCGCACCTATAATTGGTTTCACACCGGATTGGAATATATTATTTTTATTAGGATATTGGAGTTCTTGGGCTTTAAGTAGTATACCTGGTAGTATTATGGGATATATTATTTTAAAAATATTAAGAAAATCAGGAATTTCAAGAGAGGATATTATTTAATTTCCGATTTTTATGACTGTTTTAAACGATTTTGATTTTGAAAAGATTGTAGGGACTCACACTTTATTATATGGGGAAACAAATACTAAGAAGACCTTTTATACAGCAAAATTTATCGAGTTTCTTCTCGAAATAAAAAGAGTTCCACCTAAAGATGTTAGCGTATTAGATTTTGCGCCAAAATTAGCGTATGTAAATAAATTGAAGATAGGAGGTAGAATTCAAGACTATTATTCTAATAGTAAAAAATGTAATATTATTGCGTTTAAAGGGGAAATAATACCTCCAAGAATAAATGCTCGCAATCAAAAAGAATTATTTGGGCTCTTATGTCATAATCATAAAAAAGTGGTAAAAATCCTTGATATCTTTAATGCAAATCCCACTGAAATATTAATCATTAACGATATTTCAATTTATCTCCATTTGGGAAGCAAAAAATATTTAATGGATACAATAAGTAAAACTAAAACATTTTTCGGAAATGCTTATTATGGATCATCTATTAGCAGTAAATTTTCGAAATTATTAAGCATCAAAGAAAAGATTAGAGTTGAATTCCTAATAAAAAATATAGAAAATTCTTTTAAAACTAATTAATTCATTTCTCTTCTCTTATTTGATTACTTTACTTTTAAATTATAATTGTAAATGATAATAGTGACTCCAAATATTTTCAATCAAATACCGAACTGGTATGATAATTCTATAAGTTAAATTTAGATTTTTTAGAAATTATAATAGTGAATAAAAATATGCCTGGTTTAAAAGGAAAGACTGCCTTTATTACGGGAGCAAGTCGAGGAATTGGGAAAGCAATAGCTATGAAAATAGCTGGAGATGGTGCGAATATCGCTGTTGTGGCCAAAACTAAAGACCCTCATCCAAAATTACCGGGAACAGTATATTCTGCTGTTGAAGATATTGAATCTGTTGGAGGAAAAGGTCTTGCTTGTGTAGCTGATGTGAGATTCGAAGATCAAATCCAAGCTGCCGTTAATGCAACTATTAAGGAATTTGGAGGGATTGATATCTTGATTAACGATGCAAGTGCGATAAATCTGACCCCTACATTAGAAACTTCGATGAAACGATTTGATTTAATGTTTTCTGTTAATGTTCGTGGAACGTTTTTATGTTCTAAATTATGCATCCCTCACTTAAAAAAGTCGGAAAACCCCCATATATTAAATCTTTCACCACCTTTAAATATGGACTCGAAATGGTTTGCTCATCATGTTGCTTATACTATGTCAAAATACGGAATGAGCATGTGTGTTCTTGGTATGGCTGAAGAATTCAAGAAAGATGGAATTGCAGTCAACGCTCTATGGCCCAGAACTGCAATTGCCACAGCAGCAGTAAAGAATCTATTAGGAGGCGGCATGGCTGTCAAACACTCGAGAAAACCTGAAATTGTTGCTGATGCCGCTTATGTAATTTTAACAAGACCCAGCAGAGATTATACAGGTAATTTTTTCATCGATGATGAAGTGTTGATTGAAGATGGAATTACCGATCTTAGTAAATATTCTGTTGTACCAAACGCTCGACTTACACCGGATTTTTTTCTGTACGGTGGAGGTCAAACTTAGTTCTTTGTTTAATTTATATCATACTACTCTTTCTTTTTTAATTTAAACAAGAAAGAAATTACACCATACTGGTATCCTAATTTTAGTAAATAATATTTAAGAAAGTTATTTAATACACTCATACACTTTAATATTAAAAAAAAAATCGCTTAATAAAAGGGATGAATAAATTGAAAACTAAAGTACGAGTAGTTCTATTCGGTCCTCCCGGAAGTGGAAAAGGGACTTTTTCTTCTCAAATAAAGAAAATTTTACCAGAAATCCCCCATATTAGCACGGGGGATATTTTTCGGGAAAATTTAAAAAACGAAACTCCTCTCGGTTTAAAGGCTAAAGAATTTATGGATAAGGGTGAATTAGTCCCGGACGAAGTAACTATTGATATGGTGGCGGATAGACTAGGTAAAGAAGATGTAAAGGAACACGGATTCATATTAGATGGCTTTCCGAGAACCTTAAATCAGACTGAAGCTTTAACTCAGATAACAGACGTAGATTTATTATTACTACTAGACGTAAGTCGCGATATCATAACAAAAAGAATTTTAGGAAGATATTCTTGTAAAAGCTGTGGTGAAATCTTTAATAAGTACACTCTTCCACCAAAAGTAGAAGGTATATGTGATAAGTGTGGCGCTGAAATAAAATTCGAACAACGAAGCGATGATAACGAAGAAACTTTAAAAAATAGGTTAGACACCTACGAGAAAAACGCAAAACCAATAATAAAATACTACAAAAAGAAAAAACTACTGAGAAAAGTGAATGCTGAAAATACTTTAGAATTAACCGAAAATGATATTATAAAGATTCTAGAATTGTAAATTTATCTTTACTTTAATTTTTTTTATAGGGTTATAATGAAATATAAAATCTGTGTTGCAGTACCAATTAAAACTGACAATCTTAATTCGAACAAGCAACTTATAGAAAGCGTGCTAGATAAAAGTCCTGATCTTATTGAATTTAGATTTGATTATATAAATGATGTTAATCTTGTCACGCATTCCTTTCTAAAAGAATCAGTTAGTATTATCCCTCCAAAAATACCAAAGATTTTTACTTTTAGGAAAAAACAAGAGGGAGGGCAGTATAATTTAAGTAAAAATGAAAGGTTAGATGTTTTAAAGCGTTTAATTGAAGTAAAACCAGACTATTTAGATATTGAAATTAATTCAGAGCCTGAAATTTTACAAACACTTATTGATTTGGCTTATGATAACAATGTAAAATTAATTTTCTCGTATCACGATTTTGAAAAATCTATTACATACGAACAAATTGCTGAAATGTTGATAAGGTTTGATGAAAAGTTAAAAAATGAACTATCTATTGATTTAAATAAAATTAAGGAAAGTATTTTTAAAATAATATTAACGGCTCGGGTTTTTGATGATAACATAAATGTATTAAACATCTGCAAAAAACTTTCTCGGCAAGATAAGAAGTTTGTATGTTTTGCCATGGGGGAGGTGGGAATACTGGCTCGTATATTATGCGTTAAATTTGGATCTTCATGGACATATGGCTCGTTGGAAGAAAAAACTGCCCCGGGACAAATTAATATTGAAAAAATTAGAGAAATACATCAATTAATATTCGATAATTGATGAATTCTACGGTTTATTAAGCTTTATCGAATACCAAACCACAATTTCCGCATTTTATTTTAATTAATATTTGAAAATTGATGAATTCTAACAATTAATATTTGAAAAGGAAAATTCTTTGCCCCCTTAACACTTTTTCTTTTAACCTTTGAATGTATTCTTCTTTGTTCAACAATCGCACTTCGATACCTAAAGTAAAAATTTCGTCGAGTTTTTGGTTGATCATTGCGTCTTTCTGGGCGTTGGGGAGCTCTTTTACATATTTTACCATATTGTCTAAGAAAGGTTCGAAGGGGTTACCGTGAGGAACCAAAATTTTATTGTATTCCTTCATTTTATCGGTAGTAGGATTTTTGATCAAGTGGTTTTCGAAGGTTTTGTATCATTCTAAGTGATCCCAATTTATCGTAATTTTCGGGGAGTTATCGGGATTTCTGTGGCACTTTTTTAAGTGTCTTGTGATGTCTAAAACTTTACTTTGGCAATGTTGACATTGAATCTTTTCTCCTTTTGGGGCTATTTTAATTTCTTTTCCGACTAATGTTTTTTGACTTACAACTTTCTTTATTTTTTCTACCATATTTTTCACTCTCTATTTTTTTTCTTAACGATTTAATAAAAATTAAAAAAAAATTAGTTAAACTTAAACAGATGCCATTTTTTACAGTTGATAGAATAATATGTTCTCACATTGCAAAATTTCCATAACAGTTCGCATGTGGCTTTAAGTTGGATGTTTTGTCTATTTTTGAAAGTTTTCCCATAATCGTGGTCGTTTTTGATGGTCGATCTTAGTAACACGATAGACGAATCAATTTTTTTCTTGTCTATATGTATTATCTCCCTAGACGAAATTTTGTCTTTCACTAGTAATAGTTGCACAGGATTTAAATTCGAAAGATCGACAATGTTCGCAGCAAAATAATTTATTTCTTCCGTTTCACAGCTCATGATACACAACTCTCCATCTTAATTCGTATTCTTGAGTAGTGTATTCTAATCTCTGTAAATCCTCTTCGGTTGCTTTGAAAAAGCACTCGATCCAATCTCTAAACTCTTCGTGCTCCATCACCTCGGCGGTTAAGCTCTCAAAGGCGAGTCCGTCCCGAATCACTAACCACTCGTCCCCAGCGTTTATTTGGTTGATAAAGCATAAGTTTCGAAAGTAAAAGGGTTGTCCTAAGATCCAATTTCCTTGCGTCAAAAGGTTGTATAACTCTGGTATCGATCCGCACTGAAAAAAATCTTGTTCGGTGACTGGTGGTTCAAATGCACACACATCGTTAGCGTCTCCCGATCCTCTCTGTCTAATCCATATGGACTACTAACATGCTAAAAGGCGCGTTCATGACGCTTTCTTCCGCGTTCCTCGGATCGTTCGGCTTCCTCGGCTTGATGGGGTTAGGCGACATGGTTACGAGTAGCGTAGAACTTTCACCAAAGACGTACGCCGAGTTCAAGACGAAGCAACACGCCAAGAGGAAAGCCGAGATCGATCAAGCAATAGGAACTGGAGCCGAGTTCTCGCCACAGAGCATAAAGCCTACAGAGTTGGAAAACGCTAACATTGAGCTTAATAACGAGTACAACGAACAGTCGGGCGATTCAATTCCTCATCTATCTTATTCAATTAACCTCAATCCCGATCCTCGTATTGAGACGAGAATCGCCTTCGAGGGTATTTTTAACGAGTGGGTTGAAGGTTATTTATTAAATGATCAGAGATTTAAAGCCTTTAAGGCAGACTTCGATAAAATTCAACAGAATTATAATGAAATCGGAGTGCAAAAGGCAGAAAAAGAAACGATTGCGATTATTAAAAAGGCTCTTCAAGGAGACAAAATTAACTTACGATTCTTAAATATGTT
>JABXKD010000046.1 GCA_013375475.1 Promethearchaeota archaeon | reverse complement strand
AGATCTACACCTATAATAAGAGACTTCTTACTTTTAAATTAGAAACCTTAAAACTAAAATTAGAGAAAAAAGAAAGCAAAAAACCAACCGAACGGCAACTATTAAATATTAAAAGCATTGAAGATAAACAAAGACGGCAAGAGCGTTTGGATAAAATCGATAAACTAAAAGAAGAAATTCGTTTTCTCGAAAAAGATATTGTAAAAGTTGAGAAAAAATTAGATGATTTAGCTTTTGATTATGACGATCTTAAGCGGGAGATGAGTAAAAGAAATAGAGCAAAATACTATACTAATTTAACTGCTTGCGCAATTTTGCGTGTAAAAGAATAATTCTCTCCTTGTAAAAAAAAAAGAAGATTTTAATCCCAGGGAATTCCACTTCCGTGAAATCTTTCAATTATCACGCGTTCTTGCGTAAAAAACTTTATAACTTCATATCCTTGAGCTCTGAGCGTACCAAAGAACGAATCTTTTGCGCCTGCAAAGGGAAACCATGCAAGCGGTGCTACAACACCGATATTAATGCCAGTTTGGATAGAATGAATTTCACCTCTAAATTTACGTGCTTCTTCACCACTCTCAGTATAAATTGTAACTGCATTTCCTTTTGGATTATCGTTGATTATCTTTATGGCTTCTTCCAAACTATCAACACGATCAAGGCAAGCTACTGGTCCAAATACTTCTTCATCATATAATTTCATTCCTGGCTTAGCTTTTTCAAATACACACGGTCCTAGAAAATACCCTTTTTCGTATCCAGGCACTCTTATATCTCGGCCATCTAAAATTAACTTTGCACCGCCCTCAATTCCATTCTCGATCTGTTCCTTAAGATTATTCAGTGACTTCTTGGATATCACAGGACCCATAAAAGAATCTTTATCCATCCCATACCCTACTTTGAGGGCTTTTATCTCCTCTAGGAATTTTTCTCTGAATGTTTCGTAAAAGCTCTGCTTTCCAACGATCATCGCTATTGCTCCAGATAAACAACGCTGTCCAGTGTTTCCAAAAAAGGAATTCATTAAATTAGGCATTATTTTCTCAATATTTGCATTTTCAGTAATGACCAAAAAGTTATTAGCTCCTCCATGACATTGAGCTCGCTTACATAAACTACTTGCTTTTTTATAAATTTCGCGAGCTACAGGAGTTGATCCTACACTCGACACACCTACGACATCAGGATGTTCAATCAAATGATTTGCAGTGTCCACATTTCCATGGATGAAATTAATAACTCCTGGTGGAAAACCTGCCTTATCAATAAGTTTAAAAATCTTTTGCATTGCTAATGGAGCTTGCTCGTTCGATTTAATAATGTAAGCGTTTCCGGCTGCAACTGCGAAGGGCATAAACCAGAATGGAACTAATGTGGGGAAATTAAAAGGAGGGATCATAATAAAAACACCCATAGGTTCAAGTATTGTATACTCATCAATTCCTTCAGCGATATTGGACATATATTGACCCTTTTGATATTCAGGTACCGCAAGTGAGGCTTCAATCATTTGATAAGTTCTAATTATTTCTCCTTTAGCGGCATTCCATTCTTTACCGTGGTTAATTACAATCAATTCAGTTAATTCTTCAATATTCTCCTTAAATATTGTTAATAAACGTAAGAAAGGTTGGATTCTTTCGATTCCAGGAACTTTTCTCCATTTTTTAAAAGCTTCTTTAGCTACTTTTACAACTTCATCAACTTCATCCTTCGTTGAAATTGGAACTTTTCCAATAGGTTCATCCAAAGCTGGATTCATAAAATCATTAAATTGATTACTATTTGAATCCACAAAATTTCCGTTTATATAATTCTTTAAATTATCCATCTTAACTTCAACTATATTTTTTTATTTATTATGTTATTTCTCTACTTTAGTTAATGCTTTGTCAAGAATATTACAAGCTCTGTTAGTTTCTTCTCGCTTCAAAGCAAGTGGTGGTTGTATACGAATAACGTTACCATCTAAGCCTCCTTTTCCGATAAGTAGGCCATTATTCTTACACTCTTCCATAACTAATATCATCTCTTCTGAAGCCGGTTCTTTAGTAGTTTCATTTTTTACGAGTTCTACACCCAGCATTATTCCCTGTCCTCTTACCTCACCTATAAGTTCATGATCTTCTTTAAGTGTAATAAGTTGCTTTTTAAGATATTCTCCTAGCGAAGCTGCTTTCTCAAGATAGTTTTCTTCTTGAATTATATCTATAACCGCTATAGCAGCTGAACATGATAGTGGATTACCTCCAAATGTTGTAAAGGAATCAGTTTGTGTGTATTCCGCGGCATATTCCGGACGAGTTATGAACCCTGCTATAGGAACTCCGCTAGCAAAGCTTTTTGCCATTGTTATAATATCTGGATTCACATTACTGTGTTGTATCCCCCACCACTTTGTTCCTGTTCGTCCAAAACCGGTCTGAACTTCATCTGAGATAAATAAACCATCGAATTCCTTAACTATTTCATGAGTGATTTTAAAAAACTCATTAGGAGCTTGGATGATGCCACCAACACCTTGAATGGGTTCAACTATGAAGGCAGCAATAGAATTATTAGTTTGTGTCTTTATAACTTCTCGTAGATAATGAGCACATTCCATATCGCACTCAGGATATGATTTTCCAAATAAGCATCTATAACAATACCCGTAAGGTGTAAATCGAACTCCAGACGGATGACTTTCAGGAACAGTTCTCCACCCTGCGCTAGAGATTTCGCGAGCTAAAGTAGTTCGACCATGATATGCTCGCGTACAAGCTATTATATAGGGACTATTTTTATACTTTTTTGCCATAAAAAGGGCAGCTTCGTTAGCTTCCGAACCGCTACTTAGAAGAAAAGATTTTTTTAAACCATCTGGAGCTATTCCTGCCAATTTTTCGGCGAGTACAGCGTATGGTACTGTAGAATACAAATTACTAGTATATACTAAATTTTCCGCTTGCCACTTCAATGTTTCAACAAATTTTGGATGATTATATCCCGTAATAGTTGTAGATATACCTGAGAAAAGATCAAGAAATTCTTTTCCGTTTTCATCTACTAAGGTTGATTCATGTCCCCCTACTATAAGTAATGGTTCTTTAAAGTAATGACCAACGGCAGGAACTATAAAACTCTTCTCCTTTTCGCGAATTTCTTTTTGAGAGTATTTTTTAGTCAGTTCTTTTGGAACTAAATCTTTATTAACTTCACTCACCTATTAAAGTAATTTTAATTTATGTAAAATATATTTATATTATAGATTAAATCATTCTCGATTTTTATAAAGTTTTATGAAACCATTTTCCTTACTAATAAAACCAGCATCAGCAGATTGCAATCTCAGATGTGAGTATTGTTTTTACATTGATCATTTAGAGAAAGAGAGTTCAATTCCTCGAATGTCTGACGAAACATTAGAAACCATGGTAAAAAGTTATATGGGTACTAATCAGAATGGTCAATACGCATTTGGGTGGCAAGGTGGAGAACCTACTTTAATGGGATTAGATTTCTTTAAGAAAGTTATAGAATTCCAACTGAAATACGCTCCACCGGGTTCATCAATTAGTAATGGAATTCAAACTAACGCAACAATGATTACAGAAGAAATGGCTAAGTTTTTTGGAGAATACAAATTCCTACTTGGAGTAAGCTTAGATGGCCCAGAATATCTTCACGATTACTATAGAAAAACCATTGGTCAGAAGCCAACTCATGCTTTAGTTATGCGAGGGATAGAAAATCTCAAGCAATATGGGGTAGAATTTAATATACTTTCATTAATTAATAATCAAACTGTAAAAAAAGCAAAGGAAATTTATACCTATCTTCGAGAGAATCAATTTTACTTTCATCAATACATTCCTTGTGTAGAGTTTGATGACAAAGGTGATTTGAGACCTTTTTCCATAACTGGCAGAGAATGGGGTACCTTCCTTACTGAATTATTCAATGAATGGATCAAGCAAGATGTCAAAAAAGTATCCATTAGATTATTCGATTCTATTATAGAGTATTTAGTATACGGTCGTTATAATGTTTGTTATATGCAAGATAACTGCGTTCAATATTTTGTTGTAGAACACGATGGAGGCGTCTATCCATGTGATTTTTTTGTTCAAGATAATCTCCTACTAGGAAATATTCTGGATAATTCGTGGGAGGAACTACTTGAATCTCAACGCTATTGTTCTTTTGGAAATCAAAAAGCAAATTGGAATGATGAATGTAATTTATGTCCTTATCTTAGTTTCTGTCATGGTGATTGCCAAAAATTCAGATATGGAGCACCAAATCATTCAAAGCACTTAAGTAGCCTAAGTCAAGGTTGGAGGATTTTTTATACAAGAACCCTTCCTCGTTTTAAAATTATTGCTGACAATTTTAAAAAAGAAAATAACTTAACAGAGCCTTATCCATTTAAATTTCCCAAATTTGGGAGAAATGAGTTATGTCCTTGTGGTAGCGGAAACAAATTCAAAAGTTGTTGTGGTGCTTTTAGAAGTAATTGAAGTTACTAATTACTTTTTATATTAAAAAATAATACGGTAGTGATTCTATTTTCGTTCTAATATCATAAAAAAAAGTCTTAACGCAAACTATATCAGTTATACACCTTTTTGATACCAAACACCAAACTTGTTTTTAATATGAGTACAATCACACCTCCCCGAGAGCTGCATGGAAAACGATTATTTGGATATTCTCTCGGAGATTTGGGTTTTACTCTTCCTAATATGTTTACAGGGATATTCTTATTCCAATTTTATGTTTATACAGTTAACCTAAATGCCCTTCTGGTATCAATAGGAGTCACCTCGCAACTAATCGTTGGTGCTATTGCTGCCATTATATTTGGAGTTATCATAGATAATAAAAAGCCAGGAAAATTAGGAAAAAGACGCCCATTTTTGTTGATTGGTTTGCCTGTCTGGTGTATTACTACGGTTTTGATATGGTTTCCACCACTTTGTCCCCAAGATAATTCCTTATACATCCCCACTACAATTTTTTTCTGGAGTGTAACTATGGTTCGGACAATCTTTAGAGCACTTATATTCAATGTTTATATTTCCATGCTCCCTGAGCAATCACAAACGCTAAAGAACCGAGAAAAAGTTGCCTCACTTAGATCTGCTTTTTCTATTATCGCTTCAGTCTTAGCTCTACTCCTTCCTTCAATCATTGAGAGTTTATTAAGTGATCCTGGAAATGTGGAATGGTGGCAACCATCTGGAGAAATTCTTTTACTATACATTCCTTTAGTAGGAATCATCTTTACAATTTTTGGTTTGATTACTGTAATAATAATTTTTATTTCAGTTGATGAAAGCTTCTATCATAATAATTCTAATCTGAATTACGAGAGAGTTAAGATTAAGGAAGCATTTATGCGTATGTCAATTCCTGCAAAAGATATAAACTTCGTTAAATTGATGATATCAGGATTTTTTATTGGTGTTAGCGGAAAAATATTAGGATTATTAGTATTTCCCTTTCAAACGTATAAGATGGAATTTCAAGAGTCACAGTTTTTTATTTATATTCTAATTTCCATTTTTGGGAAATTTTTCTGGTTCTTTTTGTGGAAAAGAATTCTAAAAAGAAATCATATCCTTAAATCCTACTCAATTTGTATATTACTCGCTATTATAGCTTCATTTGCGGAAGTATTTTTCTTTTTTGAGCTTCAGTTTGGTGTTAAATTGATAATATACATTTTTACATGGAGTATAGTGTTAGGGTCTATGTATGCATTCCCTCTGTTTAGTATACCAATAACAGCCTCACTTGTTCACGAAGCCGCTGGAAATGGTAATTCAGATAATATTGATGAAGCAATGTCTAAAATCTCTGGATCCTATTATGGTTTAGCATCATTCGTACGATCGATGGGACCTGCTTTCGCTTCGATGTTTGTAGGGAGCATTCTGTCTGGCCCAAACGAAAAAAATCCAGATGTGATTGTTATTCTATTCATTTCTATAGGTGTTTTTTATCTCATCGCATTTTTCTTCGTCAAAAAGGTAAAACTTTCCAAAGATTCCTATTATAATAAGCAAATCATAGAAAAAGACAGAATTTTATTGGAAGAACTTTAAAGAGTTGTTTGAGCTCTTTTTTCAGTTTTAAAAATAGATTTATATAGCTCAGAATCAAATATATGCACATTAATTTAAAAATTCTAATTTTAAAAAGCTTTTAAAAATGACAGTACCTAAGTGGTATGTTGACGATAAGAAACCATGGTTTAAGAAATACCAGGATGGCGTCCCAAAGCATCCAGAGTTTCCAGTTATTAGTTTAGGAGATTGGTTCGATCAAAAAACTGATGAATTTGCTAAAAATAAGGCTATGTACTTCTCAAAAACATCTATGAATTATAGAGTATTGCGAAAATATACGGATTCTCTCGCTACATCTTTATCACGACTAGGAGTAAAAAAAGGGGATGTTGTGGCAATTTTGCTACCAAATTGTTTCCAATTTACAATGGGCTATTTTGCGACTGTTAAATTAGGAGGAATCGTAATCCCGATTAACCCCACATATAAACCTTTAGAAATTCTCCATGTACTCGAACAAGTAAAACCAAAGGGACTTATTTGTATGGATGTTATGTATGGTTTAATTAAACCTATACAAGAAAAATATAAGTTTGAATTTGTTATTTCGACATGTATCGTCGATTTAGCAGCTATTCCTCCTGCTGTTAAAGAACAATTAATTGCGGATGGAACAATTCCTAAAGGAGAAGTTCCTGGGGCTATTAATTTCCTTGATGTATGCCAAAAACGTGGTGAAATTGACATTCCGGAAGTCGAAATCGATCCTTTAAACGATACTGCTGTTTACTTAATGACGGGAGGAACTACAGGCGTTCCCAAACCAGCCATTATCACACACTATAATTGTGTGACGAACGCTAAGCAAAACGTAATATGGATGCCTGACGCTTCCCATCCTATGGCATGTGTCGGCATTTTACCTATATTCCACGCTTTTGGAATGACGATTGTTCAAAATGTGGTAATAGAAGGAGGAGACTTTAACATACTTTACGCAAAAAGAGAACTTGACTTAAAAGAAGTTGTAGATATGATTATAGAGGTTGGTCCTGAAGGGGGAGTTATTTTACCGGGAGTTGAAAATCTATTCATTGGTTTAACTCGTTATTTGAAAGAAAATCCCGAACCTAAATTGGAAAATATGTTTCGTTTGTGTGTTAGTGGCGCGGGACCGCTTCATAAACCCGTAAAGGATGCGTTTGAAGCTGTCAGTAATGGAACTCTTGTTGAGGCTTATGGCCTTACTGAATGTACGACTGCTGTAAGTATAGGTCCATTTGATGGAACTGATACCCCTGGCACTATTGGTTTACCATTACCTGGTACTGAATGGGCAATATTCGATTCAGAGGATTTCAATAAAGGACAAATAAAGGGTTATGGAATAGAAAATACTGGAGAAATCTGTGTATGCGGTCCACAGGTAATGAAAGGTTATTTAAATAGACCTGAAGCTACGTCAGAAACTCTAAAGGAGTTTGAAGGGCGAATCTGGTGTTTAACAGGGGATATTGGGTATATGGACAAAAATGGACAAATGGTTATTAGGGATAGAAAGAAACAGATGATTAAGTATAAAGGTTATTCCGTTTTTCCAAAAGAAGTAGAAGATTTATTAGGATCCCACTCTGCTGTAATGGAAGTAGCTGTTGCTGGGCTACCAGATGTTGAGACAGGAGAAATAGTAAAAGCATGGGTTCAACTACATGACGAATCAGTGGGTAAAATTACTTCAGATGAGCTTATCGCGTGGAGTAAAGAAAATATTACGCATTACAAATGCCCAAAACTAATAGATATTATTGAAGAGATCCCAAAATCTATGGTTGGTAAAGTACAAAGAAGGGAATTACAAATAAACGATCCTATCTGGAAAGAGAAGTATGGAGAAACTCAATAATTCCTTTTTTTTTTGTAATTATGTTATTAGAAATAAAAAGATGAACCATTGAGCTTATAGGAGACTTCTTAGAGAATTAGCTTACGTCTACATATGTTTCGAGTTTGTCAATTAAACCTTCAACTCTTGTAGAATCATCAAACTCGATCGAAATTGCCCCATTTGGGCAGACCGTTTCACACCTTCCACACCCTAAGCATCTCTTCTGGTTTACCCGTGCTTTGTCGTCGATCATCTCCATCCCCTTAAAGACGCACACTTCGAGACAATCCCCACATCCAACACACACTTCAGGATCTACTTCAACAGTTAATCCCTCAATTCGCCTAAACATTTTTGGAGTGGAAGGACCGTAGGTAATAGACCTTCCGTTAACACAACAGCATGAGCAGCAGAAACACATGGACATCAGATGGCCTGTAGGATTTATCCTTCCCAGTAAAGGGATTAATCCATCTTCAATAGCAAGCCTTACTCTTTCTAATGCTTCTTCCTTCGTTGTAAATCGTCCGGGAACATTTTCATTCATACCCCATTCTAAATCTTCTAGATCAATATTCTTAGTTTCGCTTCCAATATGCATACAACCAATGGAAACATCGTGGTGTTTACATTCATTTTTTAATCTACATCCGCAGATATCTTCCACGACGATGCCGTCCGCTTTATCAATAAAGTGTTTGAATACCTTATATGGTATGACTTGATTCTCATATGTCCCAAGCGATTGATTTATTGGAACATACGATCCATAATTTTTTACAGTTGCATTAGAATCATCCTCTCTATATGTTCGGAACATAGGCAATTTTCCTAAGAAAAAAGGATGATAAGTTTTGTCCTCGTCAAATCGGGCAACAGCAAAAGGTGCTTTTGTAATTTCTTTTTTTTTTTTCCCCTCATCGGTAGTTATTTGCTCAAATGAGGTGACATAATCAAATTCGATCATTCCCTTATATTCCACTTGATGTACAGGTATATAGAATACTTTTTCTCCACTTAGAAATTTACGAGCGGGAGCAGGATCGCTAATAGTTATCGTCATATCTGGCTTGTCTAATACCTCACCAAATTTATAAGAATAGTTATCTTTTTCGAAAATTTGATAAGCTCTAAGATCTAAGATTTCCAAATTCAGTTTCAGTGAAAAATCTTTAATATCTTCAAGATAGATTTCATCTTTTTTAGTTACTTCCTCTTGGTCCTTCAGCATTTTTTTAAATAAAGCTTCTAACTCTTGAATGGTCATATTTTTCAATACCCTAAATTCTAACAGATTATTATAGTAAGTTATATAAAAAAATTGTTATTCAATATTATAATTTATTGTAAGAAGAAGGAGTAACCCTATTTGGAAGGAAATATAAATATTATACTAGTAAAAAAAGGTTGTGAACTAAATTGGATTATAAATACATAATTGTAGAAAAGAAAGAACATCTTACGATTGTTCGAATAAACAGACCAGAAGTAAGAAACGCACTGAACCCATATGTAAGCATCGAATTGGAAGACGTGTTTAGTGAGTTTGAAAATGACTCAGATGCGTGGATTGCTATCGTAACTGGAGTAGGAGATAAAGCATTTTCGGCAGGATTTGATTTAAAATGGGGGGCTACTGCTAGTATCGAAGAGCAAAGAGAAGCTTTTGGTAAACTTAAATACAAGGCTGTTACCGGGGGTTTAACTTTTAATCCCAACATAACAAAACCCGTCATCGCTGCAGTGAACGGTTTTGCTTTTGGTGGAGGTTTCGAACTTGCGTTAGGTGCCGATCTTATTATCGCTGCTGAGCACGCGGTGTTTTCTTTACCTGAACCGTTAGTAGGAAGAGTTCCTACTGAAGGAGGGGTTCATAGATTGGTAAGACAAATACCTTATCGTATAGCGATGGAAATCCTTTTTACTTATAAGCGTATTTCGGCTCAAGAAGGAGTAAAACTTGGGTTTGTGAATAAGGTGGTTCCATTAGACCAATTAATGATTGAGGCAGAGAAAATGGCGAATGTTATTATGCAAGGGTCGCCATTAGCTATTCGAGCGATAAAACAGATGGCAAACGACGGTCTCGAGATGACACTAAGAACAGCTTTTACAACGATTTTCCCACTGTATGGAAAATTTAGTCAGTCTCACGATTTCATCGAAGGTCCAAGAGCCTTCTCAGAAAAAAGAAAACCCGTTTGGAAAGGAGTTTAATTAATACAGAAATAATTCTTATCTATTTTTTTATCTCTATCCTAATATTGAATAATTGTTTTATAAATTAACACTAAGTAAATCAATTGTTCTATAGTGAATTAATTTCTTACAAGGGAGATGTTTTCCTTTTTCCTAAATCTATAACTTATAAGAAGCATTTATTTATTATATTCTACTATAAAATATTTTGAAAAACAATAATCTGTGAGATTAAATGAAAGATAAATTTCAAATCGTTGGTGAGAAAATCCAAGAGTTTTCATTACCAAATTCGAGAGGAGAAACAATAAATATAAGAGCTCTCGAAGGCAAGAAGAAAGTTGTCGTCGTATTGTTTCGAAATATCAATTGACCTTACTGTAGATGGCACGCAGCACATTTAAGAAAAGATTATGAAAAATTCGAAGAATTGGAAACCTATATATATCCGATCTTAGCAGATTCTGAAAAAAATGCGAAGAAGCTAGAAGAAAAATATGCTCGAAAATATCCAATTTTCTATGATCCCTCAAAAAAAGTGCCAAAAATGCTGAATCAAGAGATAAAGTTATCCAAAGGAGGAAGGATGCCTGGAATGTTAATCGTTGATAAGCAAGGTATTATTCAATTCGCTTATTATGGAGATAGCATGCAAGATATTCCTAAAAATGAAAAAATATTTGAAATATTAGAGAAAATATAATAAAAAATGTGTTTGGAAAAAGTAAATTGAAAATATAAATGATATTTACTTTTAGAAGGTTAGCCACATCTCACCAAACCAAATTTAAAACGAAATTATGAATGAAAACCCTAAATCTATTGTTGGGAAAGTCCAGAGAAGGGAATTACAAATTAACGATCAAATCTGGAAAGAGAAGTATGGAGAAACTCAATAACCATTCATAATTTTATTTTTATTTATTACTTCTTTGTTTTTAATCCTATATATGCACGTTATTCTTTAAGAGTGTAAATTGTATCACAGTGTAAATCTCCTGCCGCAACAGTGTTAAGAATCTTAAGTTCGATCTTATCGCTCACTGCTTCGCGAAAATACTCACGATCGATTGCCATAACGGCTTCACATAACGCCCTAGATGTATTCTCAAGACCAAAAGGGCACATGGTACCTTGAATATGAAAATTTTCGTCTGAAATAGAAATAATCTTAACAAAATTAGGATTATAACTCTTTGAAAAAGCCCGTGCTACTGTTGTCAATTTATTATCTGGTAACTTTTTCATTATTTTTAAGCCTAAGGCACGACCTTGTTTTCCACAAAC
This sequence comes from Promethearchaeota archaeon, assembly GCA_013375475.1. Taxonomy (GTDB): domain Archaea; phylum Asgardarchaeota; class Lokiarchaeia; order Sigyniarchaeales; family SOKP01; genus SOKP01. The sequence continues at coordinate 18,139 of JABXKD010000046.1, read as the reverse complement.
CGTTTCTATAATAGGTAGTGCTTCTTTTCCGAATTTTTTGTAAAACTCTTTTATTAATAAACCTTGAGCTTCTATTGAATTACTCGGCAATTTTTCTGAATTTTTTTGAACCATTATCTTTTCAACCTTTGTAAATATACTTAAAGCTTCTAATTAAAAATTTTTTAAAATAGAAGAAAACAGGAAGATTGAGGTAGTATTCAAAAAGAGTCTAAGATTCTATTTACAGTTCGTATTAAAAAACTACTAATGGATTTTTTCAAATTTATTATTATAATGCAGATTGCGGATAGATATTTAGATTTAGAAAATTTTTATGTTAACATTCTCTTCAATCAGGGTGAAAGTCTTGAAGGATTTATCTCTTCTTTTGGATTTGCTGCCTTAATTTATAATGTAGAAACAGGTAGTTATATTCTTTTTGATACAGGTAGTGATGGAGATATTCTACTTCATAACCTAAGCCAATTAGGTATTGATGTTACTGAAATCTCAAAAGTAGTTATTTCACATAATCACTTAGAGCATTCCAAAGGTTTAGAAAGTATTTATGAAAAAAATAATGACTTAGAAATCTATGTTCCAATAGAAAATCAAATTACATACAATAGAAAATATCCCTTAGCTAAAGTTTATGGTGTTAGCGAAGTAACTGAGATTGAACAGAACATATATTTAACTGGACAATTGGGAAATTATTTGAAGGAGCAAGCAATGCTATTAAAAACACGCGAAGAAAAGGGAATCCTGCTTGTTGGATGTTGCCATCCTGGCTTGAATGAAATCTTCGATGCTTTTTCAAATCGAGTAAATATTGAAGCAATTATAGGAGGGTTCCACAATATCAGAATGTTTTCGCGTTTAGATTCATTGAAATTTATTGGAGCATGCCATTGTACTAATTATGTTGATCTTTTAAAAGTAAAATATCCTGAAAAATACCACGAAATTAGAGTAGGCGAAGAGCTTCTATTTTAAATTTAGTTTTATTTACTTCTTTTTCTTCATTTTATTGAAAATGTTTAATAATCTGATTGATTATTAAAACTCTGTTTAAAAATGAATGATATTTATTTAATGTAAAATAATTTATTTTAGTGAGTGCTCTATGGATTACATAATAATTGAAAATGAAAAAATTGGCCAAATCAAAGCTAAACTGCTTACTGACAAAAATCCCGAGACATGTGAAGCGATATGGGATAAATTACCGTTCGATCTAAACCTCGCAAGATGGGGCGAGGAGCTGTATGGAGAAATCCCCGTTGCTATCGGAAAAGAAAATGCACAAGTTGATTGTGAGGTCGGAGATGTTGGATATTGGCCTGATGGGAATGGATTCTGCATTTTTTTTGGACCTACTCCCGCAAGTAAAGATGAGAAACCGAAAGCAGCATCACCAGTGAATATTTTTGCTAAAATTGAAGGAGATTCCAAAATATTCAATCAATTTTCATCCTTTAAAGGAATAGCAAGAAAAAGTATTTAGAGAGTTTCTAATTTTTCTGAGAAATAAGACTTTTAAAAATTGTATTAGACCTTTATTATTTATTAATTAATTTAAAGTATTATACAAAAAGAGAAAAGAAAAAAAGAGTTTATTTATAGTGTTATTATGAAGTTCTAACCCTCAGATGCGAGGCACGACTAGTGACAACATCAACTAACATAGGTTTATCATTTTTAAAACCTTTTTCAAGGGCAGGTCGAAGATCATCTAGTTCTTCAACACGAATTCCTTCCACACCCATTGAATTTGCGATTTTGGCAAAATTTGTTTCAGGGTACTCTGCAAGAGGTCTATTTTTTCTAGAAAAGAAATCTCGTACATTTCCTAAGCTTTGATTATTAAACACTACGTACATGAGAGGTATGTTATATTGCTTCACAGTTTCAAAGTTATAAAGAGACATCATCATACCGCCATCTCCAACCACACTAACAACCTTTCCCTGCTTATTTAGTAGCTGAGCAGCCACCGAAGCACTAGGACCCCAAGCCATTCCAGCAGCACCACCAGGACCAATTACCTGTCCGGCTTTTTTTGATTTGAACATTTTACAGAACCATATTCTGTTGTTACCGGCATCCAAAACAAGTAGATCTTCTTCTCTAACTAGTTCATTGAGTTCTTTTACGATCCTTTCGGGTTCTATAGGGACTTTAGTTGAATCAGACCATTTATTGGTGAAAAACTCATTTTCGGGTTTAGCCTTTAATTCCAGTATAGCTGAAATCCTCTTTTGTACATCAATTTGTGGATTTTTTGCTTTAATAGTGTTAATTATCGCCCTTAAACCTAATTTTGCATCCGATGTAGCACCTAGAGTTGCTGGATATGTCCAGGCTGCATTGCGGGAATCGATATCAATATGTAGTAATTTCTGATTTTCAACATCGATAAACTCTTTACTACAACCATTGGTATTATCGGGAGCAAGACAAGTTCCTACGGCAAGAATGGTATCTGCTTTACCTATAAGATCTGTCGCTAACTTCTGTCCCCGACTGGCCATTACACCTAAAGCGAGGTCGTGAGTTTCTGCAATACTACTTTTTCCCATATAACTTGTAGCAACGGGCATTCCGATCAGTTCGGCAAGTTCTTGTACTTCTTCATAAGCACTTGAAACATGAATTCCCCTCCCGCATATTAAGATAGGATTCTCTGCGTTGATTAAATAATCTGCCATCTTCTCAGCATCAGATTTTGCTATGCTAGGTGGACTCACGCGAAGATATCCTTTTGTTGGATATATTGGTGGATCTAAACTAGTAATATCATCAATAAATCCTCCAATGGAAGTCATTTTGGTGATTACTGCTGCTGGACCTGGTCTTCCAGAAATTGCATGTTTTATCGCAAGTTGTACACCGTAAACCACGTCTTTAGGTGAGGTTGCAAAGGTAGTAAATTTTGTCATCGAACGAAATATATTTGGCAGATCAACGGAACCATATGCCCCTGATCCGCATTGATAAGGCCCGTGAAGATTCAAGTTATTCCAATCTGAAATATCTGTTATTATCAGCATCGGAGAACCGGCAAGAAAGGCTTCTACTATACCGAATGCTCCGTTTGTGGCTATCCATAATCCTTGACCTAATAAAAGTCCAGGTTTTTTAGTAATCCTTCCATAAATATCTGCCATCGCAGAAGCACCCCCTTCGTGACGGGTAACGATTACGTTAATTTTATCCTTGTTTTGATAGAGCGCTTCTATTAAAAATTGAGTATAACCCCCCGGTAGGCAAAAAGCGTGGTCTATTCCTGCTTGAGTGATTGCCTCAACAACTAGATCTATAACTCTTGGCATATTTTAAAACCCCGCAAATTCTTTTTACTCTAATTTGATTCCATTATATTTTAAGTCATTTAAGTATAAAACTGTTTTTAATTAAATTTTTTAATTCAGAAGAGAATAGCAGCTATAAGAGATTATCTAAATATATGAAGAGATATCCTCAAATTTGATCTTATAAATCTCAATCCACTTATCTAATTCTTCTTGTGTTAATAAATGAAATTCAAACGGATGACTAAGTGGTAATCCTGATTTTTCTTCTATATTTGCTACAATTTCTGCCCTTTTTAAATGTTTCTTAGGAACATCCGCGATAATTAGAATATCAATATCGCTAGCGGTTACTAAATTTCCTTCAATTATACTCCCAAATAAATATACTTGAGATTCTTTTAAAACAAGCATAATATTCTTGTAGATAATTTTCAAGTATTTTTTATGATTTTTAATCATTTCTTGAGTTTTATTCATTAATTCTAACATTTTTTACAACTTTCTTTATATCTTCTGCAATAATTAGAGCTTCTTCAGCATCTTCTTTCTCATACATAAAACTAAAATATCGAGAATTCAAGTAAGCACTTTCGAGAAAGAGTAAAGCTTTCCTATCATATTTAAACACATTTTTTTCTGTTAATTGATACAGCAATGCAAATAATTTCCTAATTGAATGAGTTTTGGGTAATTCTCCTCCTTTTTCAAGGATAAATGCCTTCGTTATTAGTTGAACAGATTGTTCTGCCATAAAACATGTTAAATCCCAATCTTCTTTTTGAAATCTCTCTTTCGCACCATCTAGAAAATTTTTAGCTCGCTTAAGAAAAAGCTCTACTTCATCTTTATGCATATAATATAAGATTATTTTTTAACTATATAATTTTACTTCATACTACTAAATCCTTAAAAAAATTCCAAAAATTGATATTATATTTACATAAAACTTAATTTATTTACATCTCTCCCCTATAAAAGCTAATTTTAGATTTTAATATTAGATGTGAAAGCTTATTAGTTCGATACCAGCAGCTCCAAAGGAAAAATTCAACAAACGCCTTCTAATTATTTTTATGATTCAATTTACCGAAATTTTAGGATTCAGTAGTGTGATGCCATTAATTCCCATTTTAGGACTAAATTTAGGTTTGAATGAGTTACAAGTGGGATTAATCTTGAGTATTTTTAGTTTATGTCAACTTTTTGCCAGTCCAATTACCGGGAAACTTAGCGACCGATTCGGAAGAAAGCCATTGTTATTATTCAGTCAAACGAGCACTCTTGTAGGATTTTTTCTGCTTGGAATAGCTACTAATGTTTGGATACTTATCGCTGCGCGCCTTGTAGATGGGCTTCTGGGAAGTAACATGACGGTTACTCAAGCTTATATTAGTGATGTTACGACACCTCAACAAAGAACTAAAACATATGGTTATTCAAGTGCAGTTTTTGGTGCGGGTTTAATTTTTGGGCCTATGATTGGAGGTGTGTTATTACTAATTAGCTTTTCAGCTCCCTTTTTCTTTGCAGCTGGAGTTAGTCTTCTCTCTATTATTTTAGTATTAATTTTCTTACCCGAATCAATAACACACAAAGAGGACAAAATTAGTTTAAAGCTTGGAGATATCATACCCATTAACGAAGCTAAACGTTTCTTTAAATCAGCTGAAACTCGAGGAATATTAATAACATTCTTCATTTATAGCTTCGGATTTTTTCTCTTCATTTCAACATTTGCTCTCTATACCACAAACCAGCTCAATGTGACACCCCAACAACTCACTTTTTATATGGCTTGGATAGGTGTTCTTAGAGTCCTATTTCAAAGCGTTCTTATTAACCCAATATTGAAGAGGGTAAGCGAAAATACGACACTGAAAGTAGGCATTTTTGCATTGTTTTTCACAATGGCGTTTCTTATATTTACTACTAACTTTTGGATCGTATTTATTCCCATTTCCTTTTTAGCTTTTGGAACAGGCGTAACTCGCCCCATTCTCACAAGTAAATTGACGAAAGTTGTTAAAAGGGAAGAAACTGGTAGTATACTCGGCGTAAACAATTCGTTAAATAGTGTTGCCCAGATAATAACCCCAATTCTTGGTGGATTAATCTTACAATATTTCCCTCCACAGATACTGCCTCTTTTATCGGCAATCGTATTCTCACTTATATTTATCATTTGGCGATGGGCATTTGTAAAACCATTTCGAAGTAGAGACAATCTACTTTCGGAAGATTGAATTTATAATTTTTATCCTTCTTAATAAAGTAAGATAATGTATGTAGTTCGAACTTCAGATAAATTATATTACAGAAATCTATATAAGTTTACTAAGCCTAAAATGCGTAAATAATTATTTTAAATTTTTTATCAATGAATTATCCAAGTATTAAAGGGATCAGATATTATTACAAATCTGTTTCTGTTGAACATCTTGATGATTTACAAGAAGATTTTGATAGTTTGAATCGAGAAGGAGTTCTTAGCAATCATGAAACGTATCGATATTATTTAAGTAACAAGAAATTTGCTATACCTGAAACTTTACCTGATGCAAAATCTCTTATAGTTCTCGCAACTTCAACAAGAATGATGTATGCAAATTTTCATCTACAAGGAAGAGTATACGACATAATGATACCTCCTCCCTATTATGATGATGGTCTTTTGGATGAAGACCTAGAAGATCTCGTATTAAACACAATTATTCAAAAGCCAGGATATAACATTGTAAAAACAAGAGACCAACTTCATTTAAAATTATTAGCTGTCAGGAGTGGACTTGGGACATATGGCAGGAACAATATTTGTTATATCGATGGAATGGGTAGTTTTTTAACGCTACATGCCTATTATACCAATTATAAAATGGACAGCGATTCTTGGCATAGCCTTAAAATGATGGATCATTGCGAAAATTGTACTTTTTGCATAGAAAATTGTCCTACAAAAGCTATTAGAGGAGACCCTTTTGTAATTGATGCTAGTAAATGCCTACCCCTCTACAATGAAATTGATGGAGAATTTCCAGAATGGATGGATCGGAGTATTCATCATTCTATAATGGGTTGTATGAAATGTCAATATTTATGTCCGGGAAATAAAGAAGAGATAAAAAGGGCTGACCGATTTGAAGATGTATCCGAGGAAGAAACAAGCATGTTACTTAATGGAGATTTTACTGAAGATTTAGTATCGTCATTGAGTTTTAAGATAAAAATGTTTGATACTTCTTATGGGATGGAATACCTACCAAGATTAAAAAGAAATTTAGAATTATTAGTCAAATAAGAGATCAGCAGAATTTTTGGTCCAAAATTGAGATTTAAGATTGTTTGTAATCCTTAAAAGTATATTAAAATAACAGATGATTTCTTTTAAATAGAAGTTGAACTTAATTATAATTTATGGAACGGGATAAATCCAATCAAGTTGGAAGTAAGTTAGAGTACAAACATAAATTCTTTATTTTCACGACGATAGTTATGGTTATTTTCATAACATTTACAACAATATTGCACCATATGTATCCTGATTTATTGAGTGTTCCCAGTACTCGTGGTCCTTACACATCAGAAAATGTTCTATTCGAATTAATCATTACAGATGCCTTAGTAATTTTGCTTTTAGCGTTAGTTTTTTATCACAGCCTTAAGACTGATGGATTGGTTAAAAGCACTTGTTTTTTGTATGGCTCGATAATTTTTACAGGGTTTCAAGAATGTTTTTGGATTTTAACTGGTAGGTTCGGTGTAGTTCCTCAAGAAACTTACTATTTTACTAAAGGAGGGTTATGGTTTTTAGAGATACCTCTCTACACCTGTTTGGGGTGGTATATCTTAGCTTACTGTTGCGTGAATGTTGCCCAAACCATTTTTCGTAATCGTAATTATATATTTCACGCAATTATAGCAGGAATTATGGCAACTTCTCTTGATATGTTTATCGATCCTGTAATGATAAATCAAGGTTCTAATTCAATCTATTCGGATTCGCTTGGTTTATGGGTTTGGTTATTAGATTTTAGCGAAAGATTTTCAATCTTTTCGATACCATTCATAAACTTTTTTGGATGGTTTATGGTCATAGCGTTATTTGCAATACTATATGGATTTGTTTTAAACGATAAAAAAATTGAACAGAAGGGAATTAAAAAATCTGCGGGAATATTTTTTTATCTAATTCCTGTTGCTTTAGCTATATGTTTTGCATTTTTAATAGTCTCACAGCTTACTATTGATCTTTTATTTAAAGGAATAAATTTAATACCCATCGGATTGGTATAACGAAGGAAAGTGATTTAATATGGAAAATAATAATAATAAAAATAGAAAAAAAATTAGGTTTATCCCGATTATAGTGTTAATCTTGTTTTATCTAAACACATTCTCATCTGCTTTAGAAGTAGCTCAAGCCCAAAGTGACATTTCATATATTATTTTAGCATTTACGGTAACTCTCCCCTTTTTTATTCCTATCTTTATAGCTGCAATTTTTTTGATAAAAAAATAGAATAGAATTTCTACATCATCTCAATAATATTAGGATATTATCAGAGAACGTACGTTTAATCATGAAACTCAGCTTTTATTCTTAAAAAGTATAAAGTTTATACCATTATAGGTAATTGATTAAAAATCATTCTTATTTGAATTTAATGTAAAGTTCAATTAAAACGACATTCTTCAATTATTTTACATTTTCAATTAACTTCAGAAATTGATTATAATCATAAAACTTTGGAGTTCTAAAATTATTTTTTTCCCCAAATACAATTGGTTCGTCTATTGGGGAATTAATGGCCATTTATGTGCTTAAGGAATACCAGCGAAGAGGAATTGGCGTAAGGTTAGTGAAGTTGATTGTAGAAAGATTACATGAACATAATATAAACAGTATGGTCATCTGGGTCTTAAAGGATAATCCCAATTGGAAATTTTATGAGGTACTGGGAGGTAAATATCTAGGTCAAGGCATACTTCAGAAAGAAGGTGCTGATTATATTAAAATTGCTTACGGTTGGGAGGATACCCGTAAAATTCTTACATATTAGAGAAAAGAAAACCAACCTACATTTTAATAAAGAAGATTGTTCTTATAATTACAATAAGAGAAATTTAAGTAGTCGAAATGTTATGAAATCTTTAATAGTAATTTTATCATAACAATTTCTACTAGAAAAAAAGGTTATACCCTATGGCTATTCAAGGAACTAAAATGGTTTTACATGGGATATTAAATGGGATATTCTACATCGCGCTACCGTTAATTCTTTTTGAATTAATCGATATGTTTGGATTAATGACATTTACTCAAGAATTTAAAATATCTATTATCATTATTGGAATAATTGGAACCGTTTTTGCCATGTTACGGCACGCGTTTCCAAAAGACACATCAGCAAATCGTTTAATGGCATTTGGATCAACGATATACTCGGGAGTTTACATGTTTTATTTTTTCGGGGGTTTTACACCAGGAGTTCAATTAGGTATGTATTCGATAAATGTACCTCCGCTTGAGGTACAGTTAGGTCTACAAACAATCGCTTGGATGTTCTTAGGCTCATCTGGAATTAGAGCCTTACAATACTTAATCGAAGCAATAGAACTACGAAAAGGTAAGGAATATCGCGCGAAAGTTAAGCTTAGTAAACTTTTCAAAGCGTTAGGAATAATTATGAGCCTTGTTATATTAGGCTATCTTGGTAGTATAATCTATAGCGGAATGAACTTAGGGTTTAGTTTTCATCCCATGACTCCCCCGGCTTATGATGATGGGGGGTCACCCTTGGACTTTAGCGACGATACAATTAGTTTTAACATTACTTTTGATCTCGATAATCAAGGTTTTTACGCTATTTATAATGCTTATGTTGGAACAGAGCTTATTGTACAGGCTAGTACCAATACATCAGCACTCCCATTAGGGCTTAAAGTAGGAGAAGGAGCAAAAACTTTTGAGACTTTTCATTCATTTACAAATAACCTCGATAGAACGGTAACACTTGTAATAGATAATTACATATATGAATTAGCAACTACAGATGCCACTTTACAGCTGAAATTCTCATTTAACACAATATATGCTACAATTCTTATTAATTTGAATATAACGATACCAGATATCCCGTGGACACATTTTATCTAAATTCATAAATTTTCTTTTTCTTTTTTAAACGTTCAAAATACTCGAGCAATAATTTTTCTTTCTTTAATATCTAATACTTCTTAGCCAATCACTTTAAATTCTTAATTATTTTATTGAATAATATGAACGAAGAACCGCCTAGGCCTGACGGTTTACCAGTGAGTTCGATAGCACCTATCTTTGACACTACAGATGTTTATGGAAAAGAAATGAACTTGGAAAACTTACTTGAAGAGTACGACGGAGTTCTAATTGATTTCTTTCGGGGAAATTGGTGAAGTCACTGTAAAAAGCATTTGCATCTACTAACAGAAAACATCGAAGAATTTGAGAGCAGGAACATTAAGTTAATATCAATCACAAGTGATAGTGAAAGACTACTAAGAAAATTTAAGGAAGAAAACAATTTTAATGTCGATATCATCTCTGATCGCGGAGCAAAAATAGCTAAAGATTACGATGTTTATTGGTTTGCTCCCGGCGGAGGAGGATCGTTAAACATTAAACAAGCAGTTCCTAGCAAGTTTCTGATAAACAAGGATAGAAAAATCGTATGGACTTACATTGGAAAAGATAAGACGGATAGGCCTTCGATAAAAATGATGACTACCATAATTGACGAAAAGTTATAACCCCTTAATGGATGACTCATGTATAAAAATCGTTGATACATGGGGACAACCTTGCTAAGGTTGGGGTATTTTATTTTTTTAAAAAAGGTAAAATGTAATTAATAGGTATAAAATCCTTTCTTCGTTTTTTGTCCAAGATTACCATTATCAACTAGATCTTTTAAAGCTTGAGGTGGTTTATCGTCTGCTAAGCCACTATTCTTATAGTAGGACATTTCAATATCGTAAATTACATCCAATCCGATTTTATCCATGAATTCGAAGGGAGCTGTTCCCATACTCTGAAATATTCTCCACGCTTTATCAACTTCTTCTAAATCAGCGTATCCTCCTGCCCAGATCTTCAAACATTCTTTCTTAATAGCGCGCCATACTCTATTAAACACAAATCCGTAGCATTCTTTTTTGACTATGAGAGGGGTGATCTCAATATTTTCAATCCATTTTTTACCTATTTCAAAAGTTTTATCAGTAGTTTCCGTTCCTCTCATAATATCTGCCATTGGCATAGCAAAAAGGTCGTAAAAATGAATATTTAGCAATTTATCTTTTCGATCTACCACATCCTCTAATTTTGAGACAGGGATTGATGAACTATTCGTAGCGATAATAGCATTAGGTTGAGCTGTTTCATCAATTATCTTAAAGATATCCCTTTTTAGTTCTAATCTTTCTGGAACTGCTTCGATTACTAAGTCTGCATCCTTTACAGCATCTTCTATAGTTTCATGTGAAGTTATTTCACCTGGTGTTTTTTTGTCTCTCTTTAATTCTCTGGAGAAATTTTCTAAATCCTCCTTGTCTGTATCATAAAGACGAATTGTATATTCTTTTAATGCTGATTTTTCAGCTATTTGTTTGCCTAAATAACCCACGCCTATTATAGAAATAATTTTGATTTCTTCTCTCATCGATAATCATTGTTTAAATTGGTTTTGATAATTTTATTTTGAATGAGATCATATAATAACTTAATTAAATTAAACTTAAATTTGCGATTTAGATTGGTAGAGATAAAAGATTTGAAAAGTGTCTTAATAATAGGAGCAGGGACTATGGGGCATTCAATAGCCCAAGTCTACGCTCAAACAGGGTTTGAAGTAGATCTCGTAGATACTCATCAAAAGAAACTCGACCATGCTTTAGAGTTGATCAAGTCTAATCTGGGGGTATTAGCTGAATTCAATAGAGTGCAAAATGACAAAATCCCTCCTATAATCGAAAGAATACACCTCAAAACTGAACTTAAGGAAGCTGCAGATGAAAAAATGTTCGTAGTAGAAGCAGTCAGCGAAATTCCCGAATTAAAGAAGCAGTTATTTGACCAACTATCTGAATTTTGTCCTGAGAATGCGATACTGGCAAGTAATACCTCAACTTTGGACATTTTCAAAATTACTAAAGGTGCTAAAAATCGACAGCGTATTATTGCTCATCATTGGTTCGCTCCACCACATATTATCCCCCTTGTAGAAGTCGTACCAAGTAGTAAAACATCACCTGAAACAGTGGAATTTTCGGTAAATTTATTAAAAAAAATTGGAAAAAAACCAATTGTAATTGATAAGTTCCTTCCGGGGTATATAGTAAACCGCATTCAGATGGCTTTGAATGGTGCTATGTACGAATTACTCGCTAGGAACATTGCTACGCCAGAACAGATTGATCTTGCTATTAAAACGACTTTAGGAATTAGATTACCTATTGTAGGTATCGCTCAATCTCAAGACTTTACTGGACTTGATCTAGTTTCCGTTATTATGAAGTCAAAGGGTGGGGTATTACCTATAATTCAAGAGAAAATAGATAGTAATGAACTTGGAGCAAAAACGGGAAAAGGCTTGTACGATTATCACGGAAAAAGTGAGGGAGAGGTATTGAAAAAGCGAGATAGATTATTTCTACGCCAACTCGAATTCCTTGAAAAATTAACCTCCTTTAAGCGTGTCTAAGGCTCTTTTTAAGGATTTAATCGTTTTCTTTTAATCCCCCTACAAATTTTGATTTATTTATATTTACATTTATGTCAAAGGCCTCTATTTGCTCCATAACTATATATTCGAGTTTATATCCAATAAATTATAAATAAAAAGATTCAAAAATTTATTTTGAAAATTTAACTTTTTACAAAAAAAAAAAGACTCTTCAAGGAGTTTAGATGAAAATGGTAGAAAAAAAATTAGCTTGGTATGAAGCGACAATAATTAAAGATATGATGGGATTAATGGGTGGCAGAGCTTTAAGAGGAGGCATGTCAACCTACATTTCATCTAAAATCTATCAAGGAAAAGCGTCTTTACTTCGAGTAGCTAACTTATTAGAGGCAACAATAGATCTAGAAGAAAGACGAGCGCTGATCATAACGGATTCTTTTACTCAAAAATTTGCTAAATATATAACAGATTACCTTGATAATATCAATATGGAATACAAAATATGGTCTGGTGCAGAGCCAGAGGTACCTATCCCAACAATCTACGAAGGAGCTAAGATTTGCGAGGAATTTAAGCCACAAGTGTTAATTGCAATCGGGGGCGGGAGCGTAATGGATACAACAAAGATGGTAATGGTCAAATACGAAAAACCGGAAGTAAATCTTTTCATGATTTTACCGTATTTTGGCTGCGTAGGATTACGAAAGAAATTTAAGTATTTTATAGCGATCCCCACAACATCAGGGACTGGTTCAGAGGTAACCCAAGTTGCCGTAATTACCGACACTGATCGAGATCCTCCAAAAAAGCTTGAAGTACTTAGTGATGAGTTAACTGCTGATATAACTATTTTATTTACAGATTTTGTAAAGGATATGCCTCCATTTCTGACTATGGCTACAGGTTTGGATGCTTTCTCACACGCTATTGGAAGTTTTGTGTCAAATTGGGGTAGCCCGTATGTTGATGCGATGAATACAACCGCGATAAAAGAAATCCTGAAATATTTACCGCGAGCGTATAAATACGGTGCGAAAGATATAGAAGCGAGAGAACACATGCAAATGGCTTCTTTGATGGCTGGAGTAGGATTTGGCAACACGACACCCGGAATTGATCATTCGCTAGGCCATAGTTTTGGGAAAATTTTTAATGTTCATCACGGACTTAGCGTAGGATTGTTCACAGTTTATTCTATTGCCTTCCAAGCAAAAGTAACTGATAGGTGGAAATTACTATGTCCTATTTTTAATATTCAAGAAGAAAATAAGAGTAGAAAAGAATTGCTTACTGAATTTCTTCAAGCTATAAGAGATTTTATTGAATCTCTTGACGCACCAGTACGTGTAAAGGATTTGAAGGATCCTGTAATTACTCAAGAAGAATATTATAACAAGCTCGATTTACTGACTAATTATGCTGCTGACGATGCTGTAGCTCTAACCTCTTTCCGAACGATGAGCGAAAAACTGTTCAAGACCATTTTTGAATATGCCTGGGATGGGCAAGATATAGATTTTTGAGGGATAAAAATGAGTGAAAACTTAATTGGATATAATGGAAAAATAGTATATGTTAACTTAACTGACGAAAAAGTTGATGTGAAAGAGTTAGATCCTCAAATCGCGAAAGATTACCTTGGAGGCACGGGTTTGAGCGCTAAAATAACATACGATCTGTTATCGGAAACCGATTACGGAACTTTGAAAAATGATCCTTATGCTGAGATAAATCCGCTAATATTTGCTACTGGACCAGTAACAGGAACAAACAGGCCATCTTCAGGACGATATTCGGTAACTGCGATCTCTCCTCTCACAGGAATTTGGGGCGAAGGCACTTCTGGAGGTTACTTCCCAATTTCTCTACGAAATAGCGGTTTTGATGCTATAGTGATTACCGGAAAATCTAAAAATCCGACCTATCTCTACATTCACGACGAAACCATTGAATTTAAGGACGCTAATACGATCTGGGGTAAAGATACTTACGAAAGTCAATCAATTTTGAAATCCGAACTTAACAACGATAAAGCTCGGATTGCTACGATAGGAATCGCCGGTGAAAATCTCGTGAAATACGCGGGAATTATTAACGACGAAGGACGCGCTATAGGACGATCTGGTATGGGCGCTATTATGGGGTCAAAAAACTTGAAAGCATTAGCAGTTCACGGAACTAATAGAGTTCAAATCGCAGACAATGCTATAGGCAAAGAAATGTTAAAACAAGAAGAAGACGTTAAGCGCAAAGACCTACTTAAAACATTGGTCCCATTTCTTTTCACGCTGTATGGAACGAATTGTTATCTAGATATGGGAATGGCTCTGGGCGATACTCCCGGGTATTACTTCACTAGAAACGAATTTTTTGCCGATAAACTTACAGGAAAAACGTTACGAGAAGAATATCCCGTTTTAGATTACGGTTGTGCCGGATGTACTATGAGGTGTGGTAAAACAACCATTGTAGAGAACGATGGTAAAGAAATTAAAGTAGACGGTCCTGAATACGAATCAGTAGCTGCTTTCGGTCCTTTATGTGGCGTCTTTGATTCAAAGAAAGTAATTCTTTCCAATCACATGTGCAATGTCTACGGTTTTGATACAATCTCAAGTGGAGTTTCGATCGCATTCTTAATTTATTTAGTTGAAAATAATTTAGGAATTGAGAACATTAAGCAACACTTAAACGATATTAGTATTGGAGAAATAAAATGGGGAAACGGAGATGTAGTATTAAAATTACTTGATAAAATTGCAATCAGAGAAGGTATTGGTAAAATTCTCGCTGATGGAGTAAAAGCAATGGCAAAAGAGTTTAATGTTGATCCAGAATTAGCAGCCCATGTGAAAGGATTAGAAATACCAATGCACGATCCAAGAGCATTTTCCGGACAAGCATTGAGTTATATGACCTGTTATATGGGAGCGAACCACGAAAAGTGCGATTGGTTTGGAGCCGAATTAATGCTTTTAAAATATCCAAAAATTCGGGTAAAACCGGGAGATAGAACTACAATCAAGGGTAGAGAAAAGGGCGTCGCAAATTTACAAGACTTAAGAGCCATCGATGATTCAGCCGCCAACTGCAATTTCATTAATCCCCCGCTCGAACACATTATTAAGTACATTAACGCTTCTACAAACTTCGATTACAACAGAAAATCTCTGATGCTTGTAGGAGAAAGAATAAACGCTCTTAAAAGGCTTATAAGCTGTAAACTCGGGACAACTAAAGAAGACGATAAATTACCTCAACACGTTCTAGCAGAAATGAAATCTGGCAAAACAGAGGGTATAAAGCTGGACATGGAAGGCAGTTTGGAGAACTACTATAAGATCCGAGGTTGGGATTGGGAGACTGGTTGGCCAACAAAAGAAAAACTCAAAGAACTTAATATTCAATAATCAATTTTTTTATTTCATAAAAATTTAATTTACAGTATAATATTCAAAAAGGAAGACATTTTCAATTCATTTAGATGTAAAATAGAAAGAAAAAAGGTTTAAATCTTCTTAAAATAAATCTAATCTCAACACTTTAGTTTTTTGATTTAATTCTTTTTAAAGCTAATCCAAATGATAGTCTAGTTATTCCATTTAAGAGTAGAGAGGCAGAAATCAGCATTACTATGACAAAATAGCCGAAAATAGGAAACATTAGAATTATAAACGAAAAAATAAAGGTAATAATACCAACAAGAATCAACACTGTTCGATACAATGTTGTATAAGACTCCATCAAATAACCCACAGATATCCTAGCTACACCTATAAAGATTAAAAGATAGCCAAATAAATTGCTGAACATTAGAATGGCTAGACCTGGATTAAAGAGAGCAATGAATATAGCTGCTATACTAATAATGATTGAGAGTAGCCCACTGAAATATTTCATGAATTTACTTGCTTTTGTTAACGAATCATTAGTGATTGCATTATAGGCTCGTCCAATTCCTGCAAATAAGAACGCAATAGAAATAAGTATGATCAAAGTAATCAAAGTAATTACGCCATAGAATAAAGTAATTATCGATAATACTATTATAATCAACCCAACTATGATATTAATATTTTTTAATAGACTTTCATTTTCCATAAGATTCCCTTATTATTTTGATAATTAACGATCTATAATTTAATATAATTTTATTTCTTTTTTATAATTATTATAACTAAAGAATTAATGGCTAAAAGTTAAAGAATGGGATATGTATGATACCAAGAAAAATTTTTGAAACATTAACTAACAATTATGTTTATATTTATATTAGAGGTATAGAAAAAGAGTTTAGTGGGAAAATTATTTCCCTTGATGACTCAGATATTTTAAAAATAGAAGATAAAAATAACAATATAATTAATGTAGCTATCTCAGATATAGCTGTAATCACTGAAAGACGATAAGTAATAGTAGTTGAAGTATAATCTCCTACGGATCAAATTAATAAAAAAAGAGTAACTTCAGATGTTAATTGTCTTCGATAGTAGGTTTAATTTTTTCTCTTTCAGACAATTTCTCAGAAATGAATTTGCTTTAACATTTAATATTGCAGATTAATTCTTCTCTATATCCTATAATTACTTTTGTGAGTCCCTTTAGTAGATTATCAGTATCCTCGTCCCCCGTGTCAACCCTCAAACATGATAAACCCTTTATTTTATCTTCCGTCCCGATGATTAAGATATTATTCTTTCCTATTCGTTTTAAGATTCTAGGAGTAAACTGTTTGTTACCTCTACCAAAGACGAAGCCCTGACCCCCAATAGGACTTACTACGATTACGGCTTTTTGATATTTATCCAATAAGCCAAGTATACCACTTTCATTTATATCTTCACCAACGAGAGATTTGTTATAAATAGCATCAACGCCAAGCAACGATTTTTCCAAATTTAACTGGTCTGTAATCGATTTAACAGTCGTACCTGGTCCTAAAAGATATAACGTTTCTTCTTCCATTTTTTCAATTATCTGTTGAGCTATTTCGTATTTATTATCTTCAATAGTCCTTCCAATCCTAGAACTATTTTTCGAGCTTTGGATTAGATTTTGGACTTTTGGAACTAAAAGATAACCATATAATTTTGAAACCAATCGATTATCTCTAAAAGCATCTTCGTCGATATCCAGAACTTCTTTTTCTTGTGTGGCGGTCGTTTCTTCTATGAACTTATCAGCGATTTGAGCCGCAGCTTTAGGATTCATAGCAAAAATGGAACTGAACATTTTTACTCCTGAAGGGATTGCCACCACAGGAATCTTCAATTTAATTGCGTCAAAAAGATCTCTTGCTGTTCCATCACCACCACAGAAAACTAGTAAATCAACACCAGCTTCAACCATAAGTTTCGCAATTCTTTTTGTGTCCTCTGCCGTTGTGTTCTCATCAATATCTCCTATAATTTTAAATTTGAAACTTAGATTTTTAACATAGTCTTCACCCATCTTACCTGGAGCTACAATAAATAAAAAATTGTTTAGATTTTTTAAATTACCCAAGAAATCTTTTACTCTCTTTGGTGTAATTGGGGTTGCTCCCATTTCTATAGCTTTTTTAAAAATATCACCATCTGTTCCCTTTAAGCCTACACTACCTCCCATTCCTGCGATTGGATTTGCTATAAGTCCAATTTTTTTCATAGTGCTATTTTACCTTTAAATAATATTGGTGAGTTTTCACTTATTAATTGAATTTAAACATGTATTTCAAATTACAAACAATATAATTTAGGATTAATCATTTTTATAATTTTGAATAAAAAAGATGAGTAGGTTTTATGGATTACTGGGAAAAAAGATTTTTAGACGGAGGTAAAATTTGGGGAGATAAACCAAGTCGGACTGCAATTTACGCTCTTGAGCTTTTTAAAAGGCATAATGTTAACAAAATCTTAGTTCCAGGCGCAGGGTATGGTAGAAATACGAAAATATTTACAGATGCTAATCTTGATGTAACTGGAATTGAAATTTCTGCATCAGCTATTGAACTCGCGAAAAATTTCAACCCAAAAACTCAGTTCTTTCAAGGATCAGTATTAGATATGCCCTTTAACGATGAAAAATACGATGGGATCTATAGCTGTTATGTATTGCATTTATTCCTAAAAGATGATC
>JABXKD010000045.1 GCA_013375475.1 Promethearchaeota archaeon | reverse complement strand
TAATCCTCTATTTCATCAAAGTACGATATTAAAATTTCTTTAAATAAAATGTAGTTTTTTCACGTTTCTTTCAAATCGTCTAATTTGAAATGGTTTGGCATAAAAATCATCTCATATTTAACAATCACATAAATTTCTCTTAATATATTTGTGAAATTAGTCAATATTTCATAGGATTCCTCAATAGAATATATAAAAAGAAGAATCATGAATTAGCTGTTTTTTATTAATTTAGAATAAAGAAAATGATCAATTAGTTTGCTGGATGGGAGCATCTTGCGGAGCTCAGCCAATCCCAAAACATCATGGCAAAACCATGGAACTTGTTTAGTAAGTTAAGCTTAAATAAGGTGATTTAAAGAAATGGAAACCTATAGATGTAGTGGCTGTGGAAAAATAATAGAAACTATTCCACAATGTTGTGCGCATAATATGGTTTATAACGAAGATAAAAATCAATTTGAGTGCTATATGGGTGACAACTGCGGATACTTAAGCTTATCTGAACTAAAATGTGAAGAGTGTTGCACAAAACTAAATTAATATTTTTTTTTCTCTTTTGTTGTACTAAAATAAACATTTTATATTTTTTCCTTAAGATTATTTGGTTTAAGCCATATTTCTAAAACTAAAAAAATTATTAAACCTATTCCTGTTATCAGAGCTGCTACAATAAAAGCGGCTTGATAAGATATCACTTCCTCGAAACCGTTATTGAGTAGAAAGTCTATTAATGGACCTGATATGATTGTACATGCGAGTCCCCAGGAAAGAAAAAAAGTAGTATTATATACTCCAAATAATTTAGCTCTAACCTTAGAAGGAATCAAGTTAGACGCAATAACATAGGAGGCTGCATAAATAACTACTTCACCCATACCTATAAAAAAACTACCAATAAATATTAATATCAAATTGTCAGTTAATCCTGTAATAAGTAACGCGAAGATAGCTAAACTCACACCTAATATTAGAGTTCGAGAATGTCCAAACTTTTTGCTTAATGTGCCTGCTAAAAAACCTATAGTCAACACTGCTAATGATCGAGTGTTAGCAATATAACTTAACAATATACTATCTACCGCAAATCCCGTTTCTAAAGTTAAATATTGGCTATAGATCGTTGCGATTGAATTACGTCCAAAATTAATAAATGTTAAGGAAATAATGAATACGATGAAAATAACTTTAAAATTGTAGTTATGCGTTGTATTGTTATTATTCTCCACTTCTATTTTTTCTTCTTCAGATTTAATCCCCCCTTCCGGTGCGAAAATCATAGGAATAGAAGACGCAAACATAACCAGTGCTGCTACAAAGAATAGTGGTCCATCACGAAAACCATAGCCGTAGTTGTAGAGTATTCCTCCTAGGGATATACCTATGATCCTTCCAAAACCCCCTACGCTGGTTAATTGTCCCATTATCTTACTTCTATCTTTAGAAGGATAAATATCGCTAATGAGAGCACTCCAACTAATGTTGGACATTGACCAAAAAGCTTCAATGCACATTAATCCGATAATAATAACATATCCAGCAAGCAGTAAACTAGAAAAAATTGAGTGAACAAACCAAACTGTAATTGTTCCAATCCCTGCTAAAACTTCACCTAAGACAATCAAAGTTCTCCTTCTTTGAAATTTGTCACTTAGAGGACCCCAAACAAAGTTTTGAAAAACTACACTCATAATCATAGGAAGTGTTGCGTATAGAGTTGTTTCAGTAACGGATAAAAGCAAGAAATCTCTCATATAAATAGATAAATAAGTGTAAAACATACCCCGTCTAAACATCGCAAGAAGTTGGAACGAAGATAAGCCTATAAATGTGCTTCTCAACGAATATTTTGCATTTTTAACTGCCATGATTCTAGGTTAGAGATAAATATCGACATCCTTCTTAGGAAATATCTTAATAATCTTCAATAGTCCTGTTCCCATCTTTAATTTTTCAACTTCCTCAGTATATACAGGGTAGTAATTGTTAAGAACCTTGTATAAATCGTTCCATACCTTTTGTTCTTCAGTTTTCTCTCCTATTTCTTTCCTAAGCTTAGAAAAAAACGTTTTAACATTCGTACGATTTAAAAATTTGATAAAACTCTTAATTACTTTTATTCTAATTTTTCTATATACTTCAGGTCTAAAATTAGCAAGCGCATAACATAAATAATCATCTGCAATCGGAAAAAATGTAATTCTTCTGTCTTCATGTTCGTCGGGGTTTTTAATTAAATCCAGTTCTATATCTCCTTCGCTGATAGTTTCTAATATTGGGTAAAGCTGGCCTGGAGTTATCCTTGTTTGCATTTGAATTTCAGACGCGATTTCTGAAATAGAATATTTAAAGTCGGGGTATTTTTCTTGATTCTCAATTCGGTAAATATATTCATTTTTTAAGATTTCTAAAATTGTATTTTTCAACGAGCTTGGAATTTCTTTTTGAGTAAACGATATTGAAAGATCTTTTTGTTTCTGTTCAAAGGATAATTTGTCCTTTTGTTTTTTTGTATAATCAGCAGCAAGAGAGGAAATGAATCGATCAGAAGCTTGATTACTATTAGTATTGGCATGTAATTCAAGTTTTTTAGGCTTCTTCGAAACCATCGTGTTGTAGAGTCTATCCGAAAGATATTTTTTAGCCTTTTTTTGAGCAATAGTCTTTTTGTTAAATTTTTCAAGAACCGAAGAAAAATCAACAAACTTTTGAATTCTTCCGTCTTCATCTATTTTTTCTGTTAAACTAATATCTATGTCAAGGTTCACTAAATCCTCGATTATTGAATAAATATTGTTTTTCGAGAGTCTCGTTGCCCTTATTAACTCGCGGTCTAAAATCTCTAGAGGAAAACCGTCTCCTCTACGGATATACTCACTTCTAATCAACTTATAAATTATATCCATACTTTCTTCTTCTTGGTTAACGGTTTCTTTTTGTAACCGAATAAACATCGATGTTTCGTGTGGTTTTAAATAATAAAATAGTAAAGTACTTCCAAGGAATATAATCATTATAATAGAAACAACATATTTATCTGCCATGAAGAACTGACCGAGTACAGTAATTTCTTGATTTGGTATCTGAGATTGTAACGCAAAACGAGTAAGAGTTTGAGCAAGAACGCACCCTAATACTAACAATATTAAACCGTCTCTTTTAAAAATAAGAAATCTCCATTCTAAAGAATGACCTAATTTTTTAATAATTCTATATAAGAAGTACATCGAAAAAGCAAATTCAATAATAAAAATGAACCATACCGTCGAATTGCTTGCTCCCACGGTAGCTTTTAATGCAGTGACAGTAACAGGATTTAAAATTAAAAATAAGGATAATTGAAATACCTGAAAGAAAAATATAAATAAAACTATTAATGAAAATGTATAATTATCAAACAGTCCTGCTCGTTTTGTTTCAGCTCTTCGTCTCGTAAATACAAATTCAAAAATAACAAATAGCAAAGTTAATATTAAGCTAAAGTAAAGTAATGGCATAATCAAACGCATTTCTAATACATAAACTCCTAGGGCTTCACTAGGAGCGGAAGGACCTAAGACGTCTAATGATATGTAAACTAATAAACCTCTGTAGAACAGCGCTATAACAACCAATACTCCCAATATAAAGTATGGAGCTATAAAAGCAACAAATCGGCGCATTACAGAATATTTAGTTATAAAACGTGCTTCAATTTTTGTCGCAAACTTTCTAGAGTACATAAAAAATCTAATGCTCAATAAAATAAGCCATATCGTTGATAAACCTAAGAGATAACTTATGAAATTGGTATTTATACTATTAATGAAAGAAAAGAGTAAATGAAATCCGAAGATAATACTTACATATAATACTACTTGCTTAATTAGCGAATTTTTTTCAAAAATAAACTTTCTGATCGTATCATTGCTGTATAGTAAAGATAATGCAAGGAAAAAAGCAACTAATGCGTTTCCAAAAGCGAAAGGATTTCCAAAAGTTAGAAAATCAAGGATGGGTCCTGAAAAATTAATCCCTATTAGAATCAAAAAAGAATAAATTAAAAATATCGCATATAATCCAAAAAACTTCCTTTCTCCAAAGTACGATTTTGTAGGTTCTTGCCCCTCTACATATAAATCTTGTACGAAGATTTTTCGTACACTCTGCTGTAGAGATTTTTTCATTTTAGCAATATTTTCTTTAGCTTTCATTTTCATCAAATAATAAGTTTGTTGGGAAGAAATGTTTTTAAAAAAAAAATTATTATTTTTCGTATATGAATTGAAAGAAAAATAGTTTTTTATTCTCAATACTTTTCTAGATTTTATTGCTTAAAATTTAAAAGGACTCTAATAATAATTATAATGCAGATGGAAAATCAGCCAAATAAACCAGATAAAGAAACCTTGATAAACCTTGTCAAGCAAGGGATTGAAATGTTAGCTGAAAGGAACATTTCAGATGTAGTGATTTTATCGTCTTATAAAATAAACTCAGTTTTAAAAGATAATTACGGCGTCGATATTAAGGTCGACCGAATTGGAAGAATTCTGTCCTCTGTAGCCAAAAATAATCAACTTAAGCGTCTTGGGACAAACATCCCAAAATATAAGTTACAGATATCGAAAGTTGCGGGACTTCAATATCATTAATTACCAAATTAGCAAAATTCTACAATCTATATTCTATTTATAACCTTGTTTCGTAAGTTAAAATTAGCTAATAAATAAAAAAATTATCTTTTATTATTTTTTAATATTCCTGAAATCAGGAATTATAGATTGAAGTCTTTCTATTAATTCTTCAAGCTCAACGAAGTTACTGTTAAAAAGCTCGAGTTCTGAAATGGTTTTATCATAATTTGTACTCAAATTTAATTCGAAGGGGTGATTGATGGCGCTTATCCCTTTTAACATGTCAATTGAAAGATTTTCGATCATATATGTCAGATTGGAGATTTGATTGCTTGATTTCTCAATGCTTTCTTTAATCTTTTTATCTTGCATTGAAAGTTCATACAATTTGTTAATGGTTTCATTCAGATCTTTCTTAATAGATTTAGTGATAACCTCGATACTTTGCTCTAGATTTTTATTGATTTCATTTATTAAACTTTCTTTTATATTAGATGTATTAGATTTTAAATCTTCTTGACCTACAATACGTTTCTTTACGTATCCCTCTATCTTACCTTTATATTCGTCAATTCTTTCTTTAAAATTAAGGTCTATCCATTTTTCTACTTTCTCAAACCCATTGTTTATTGCTGAATTCATATATGATATGGAATTACTAATTTTTGCTAAACCTATTAGTGCTCCATCGTTAAATTCCGTAGACCATGTTTCTAGCTCCATTTTGTAATTATTCAAGACTAAGTTAGAAAAGTTTTGTAGACCTTTCTTAACTCCTTCTACGACCGGTTCAATGTTTGGATATTTTAGTTCGACATCGGAATCCAATTGTTCTACAGACATAGGAATTTCTTGAAGATCGGGAGGAATTTGATCGTTCATCTCCAATTTCTCTCGAATTATTATTGGGTTTTTCATTTGACCATATTCAACGAGTTTTTGAATCCTTCTATAGAAATCTAAAGATTTGGGTGCTTCTATTTCATATTCAACCTTAATCGCTTTACTTTTTACTCCCTTTTTAGGTTCCTCTAAACGAAAGACTTCTAAACCAAAATTACTTCCCATTTGGAGTTTGGAATGATCAAAAACAATTCCAAAGGCATTAGGAGTCTTTTCATTCTGAAAATTAAGATGATTTTTTTTGTCAACATCAGAAAAGAAAAACGATTCGCTTTCAGGATGGCTGTGATACCACCCTAATACCTCAATATCCTTGCCTTCTGTCTCTTCTTTAGTTTGGACTAAAAATTTGTGAATCTTTTCGGAAAACCCTAACTCGACAATGTCACCATGGGTTATTGGAATAACCTGACTTACAATAAGATTGTTATTATTAGGATCTCTATTCCCTAGGCAAAATCCCAAAACTTGATCATGAAAATCAAGAGATATATTAGTAAATCTTAGGACATGGGAAAGCATGTCGTTAAACGCGCTCATCTTTATAAAAATTTTTCCACTTTCACTTACTGCTTCTTTTTCATCAGTCATCTTTAATCTGAACCTCCTTTTTCAAGTTCTTTAATTTTAGACAAGAGTTGTTTTTTTTCTGACTCCAATTTATCAATCTTTTCAAATATGGGCTTTTTTGTGCTTTCCAAAATAAGAACAGCTGCTTTCATGTTAGTCAAGAATTTCTGCGATTTTTTATTTAGATCAGTTAGAATACCTAATGCTTTACTTTGCTTCTTTGATGTTACATCAGAAGTTTCTTTTTGCATCTTTTTTATTTTTTCAAGAGTTGTTTCCTTTATAGTATTGATTTTTTCTGATAAGGAGTTTAAGGAGGTTTCAATCTTTTCCAAATTATCAAGATTAACTGAAATATCACTATTAAAATCTACTAATTTCTTATGAAACTCGTCATAATCTCTTGAAAATTCGTTTTTCAATACATCAAATTTTTCTTTCAATAGGTCACTAACTTTCACTTCAACGATTTCTTTTATTTCATCTAATATAGTAATAATTTCTCCCTGATACCCATCGATTTGGTCTAAAAAGTCGTCAACATAACCCTCTGCATTAAATAATTCCGCGTTTAGATCGTCTTTATATTTCCTTTGTATTTTGTCAATCCCAGTGTTAATCAGTTCTTTTAGCTGATTTAAATTTGTACTAATTTCTACATTATTATTCTCAATTTCTCCTGAAATATTTGTGCTGATAGAATTAAGGAAGTCTATTAAGGGGGTTAAAGATAAATCCAGAAAATTAGCAAGTCCTATCTGAAAAGATTCTATAACCTTATGTTGATCGATCATTGGTTGTTTAAATTGTAATTGATTTAGCTTAGGAACTTTCACATCTCCGAAAATGTCAGCGGTCTCATTTTCTTCCGTTATGGGAGGGTCTTTTGTATGAACACAATTAATTAATTCTACTATTTTAAAATAATATTCAAGGCTATCTGGGGGTTCTACTATAGCAGTTACTTGGTGAACACTCGAATCTCTGACGTTAGTAGGGTTCGTTAAACGAATTGCTCTAAATCCCGGATCTTCAGGGTTATCCAAATATGCGTGATCAAACACTAAGGCTATTCCACTAGGATTCAATTCGTTTTGCCATCCAAATTGATTCTTAACGTCTGTAGGTGAAAAGAAAATTTTGTGTTGGAATAAATCGGGGTGGCTATGATACCAGCCAACCATAAACCAGTTTTTTTCTAAATACATGGAATTAGCTTTTTCAAAGAATATGTAATCATTGATTGAAAATTCAACTTCTACGCTACTACCGTGCGAAATAGGCACAGCATCCTCTATTATCACGTTCTTAAATTTTTTATCTTCGCCCTCTTCGAGATGACCAATGAGAACACCCATAACTTCAATATTTTGAGAGTGATTTCTAGCTCTATTACCAAATCGAAAAACGTGCAGAATCATTTTATAATAAGCGTCAGGTTTTATCTTAACTACGCTACTATCTACATCTTTCCCCATATTTACTCACTTAAACTTTTAGAAACTGAAAAATTATTAGATTAGATTTATATTTTTAACAATTTTAATTTTGAGCACTTAATATAAATATATAGTAAATGATAATTTATTCTTCTATTTCATTTATATCTTTTTTTCCTACTTTAAAATCTCTACAAAAAATGTTGGGATACCTAAGTTTCAAAAAATGTGTGAATTTCTATATTTATATGCAAAATTAAAAAGAAATTATAAAATAAAATTTATTTAATTAATGCGGTAGAGGTTTTCCGCAGTATGGGCAGAATTTCCATCCTAAATCTTTCCCACAGTGAGGACAAAAAGTCGAAGTTTCGGCTCCCTCTCCTTTTGGTATTTGTGGCAACTCTCTTGTTGTTTTTAAGGTAGAAGTAGTAGTATCTTCTGCATAGATTTTCTCTTCTTCTTTTTTGTATTTCATTCTTTCTTGGAATGCTTGGCGTTTTTCCTCTTCTAACTCTAGGACCGATTTAATCCCCTCTTCTTTTACCCATCCTGTTACCATAGGTCTTTTTAGTTCGCTTACAGGAACCTTTTCTAACTCTACTTTTTTAGCTTCTTCGATGGGTGCTACAACTTTCTTTTCTTCTTTTTTCGTAATCGCTTGTTTTGTTAAGGCTTGCGTGGTTTTCATTATTTGGTGAGGATTAATATTTGGAATTGCTACTGTCCTCAATACCCAACCTACTATGAGATTTTGATTAGGGAATCCAGACGCGCTCATATCTTCATCCTTATAAACATATGAATCTATTAAAGTATTGCCCTTTAGCAAACGAGATGCCCACTTGCCATTTATGAGCCCTAACTGAATTCTGTACGATGTTCCAGGGATTCCTAATTGGCTACTAAGGGGTTCAAATCCTTTTTCAGAAATAATTTAGTCAACTCTATTTGGTATATATTCTAATCAGTTGAAATCAGATTGATTTATTGAAATAATAATATTATGATAAATTTTGACTTTAAATAATTTTATGTTCAACCAAGCAAAATCAATCTTTCCGTAGTTATAATATTTATGGTTGAATACTCCTTCGCCAACAGAATCGGGTATCATAAGTAAAAATAAAGACATAAATATATGTAATGGTATTAATTGTTCAAATACTATAGTCAAAATTCAAACTATGACTGTTATTATCCCAAAAGAAGTATATTTTACTGTTGTTGCAGCCTGCGTAAGATTTGCTAATAGAAAAAGACCCAAAGAGGATTGGAAAGAAGTAAGTGGAATTTTTACTGGGAAATTCATCGAAAATAAAAATGGGAAAGATCTCTATGTTTCAGCATGCTACCCAATAATGCATGACACTTTTGATCCCAATGACGCTAATGTTGATGAATCTGATCCTCGTACTGTTATTGATGGCTACGAATATTCTGACGAAGATCACGAATCTTTTGCCTTAATTGATGAAGAGGCATTTTCAAGAGGAGACTTCACTGTAGGTTGGTGGCATAGTCACCCTGGATTTAAAGTAATGCTATCTGGGTTTGGAGATCGTAAAACTACTATCTCGTATCAAGCTCATAATCCATTAGCAATAGCGCTCGTTTTCAATCCCGACAGACTTATAAGGCAAATTGAACTTCCCCAAAAAGCAGGTGATCCCGTAAGACAGCTAAGGGACGATCCCGGATTTAAAATTTTTAGAATGGAAGATCCAAACGACAGGTATAGCAATTTTTACGAAGTTGAATATAAGATTGAAGGCTTTGAAGATAATGAGCAAATGGTAAGATCTGCTCAGAAATTGGCTATTGACATCACTAATTTCTTTTCTGGTGAAAATGTCTTTGAAATTTATGACAAATTTATTGATAGTCGGATAAATGAATTGAATTCACTTCTACAAGGTGTTGAAGAATATCTACACACTTTATCTCGAACGGGAGAATCCCATAGAATACATGAAGTTCTTAGTAGTCAAACTCGCGATATAAGAAAATTTATAGCTGAAACTTTCATTAAAGTTGAAAATATCAGAGAATTTATGAATTACCTAGAATATAAAGAGAGATCTATAATTATCCCTAAAATCGATACGATTTTATCTCAGTGGGACAATACAGTTTCTCAATTAAACACTAAACTCACAGAAATAGCCAAAAAATTTGCATTTTGATACTCCTACTTTTAATCTTTTGTTTAAAGGGCAAATCTTTATTTTACTTATTGTTTTCCATACCATATTACTCATTTAACTAAGTTAGATAATTATGCGTAAAGCTCAATTCCCATTTGTTGCTATTTTGGGACAAGATAGAATGAAACTCGGACTTATTTTGAATGTTATTGACCCTCAAATCGGTGGAGTTTTGTTAACTGGTCAGCAAGGCACTGGAAAATCAACGGGTGTTCGCTCTCTCGTAGAAGTAATGCCAGATATAGAAGTAGTTAAAGATTGTCAGTTTTCATGCAATCCTAAATCCCATGTTGATGATCTATGCGAAGAATGCCGCGAAAGAAAAGAAAAGGGTGAACTAAGTATTCAATTTAAAGAAATGCGGTTAATTAACTTACCCTTAGGAGTTACAGAAGATATGGTAACAGGTTCGCTATCAATTGACAAAGTATTAACTGAAGGGATAAGGAGCTTACACCCTGGACTTCTTGCTAAAGCTAATCGTGGTATTCTCTATATTGATGAGATAAATTTACTCCAAGATCATATAGTCGATACTTTATTAGATGCTTCTGCTTCTGGTGTGAATATTATTGAAAGGGAAGGAATTTCTGTTATGCACCCTTCTCGGTTCATATTAGTTGGTTCAATGAATCCAGAAGAAGGAGATCTTCGCCCACAAATAGCAGACAGACTGGGTTTAGAAGTAAAAATAAAGGCTCCACGAGATGCTAAACTACGCGCTGAAATCACAAAACGAGTGATTGATTTCGACGACAATCCTAAAGCTTTTATTAAAAAATACGAGCAAGAGCAAGAAGAATTAAGAAAAAAAATAGTAAAAGCGCGTAAATTGATTAAGGATGTCAAAATTCCTGCCTCCGTCTATGAATTCGTTTCGAAGTTAGTTAACGAATTGGATATTTTTTCTCAAAGAGCTGATATAACTTTTATCAGGTGTGCTCGTGCCCACGCTGCGTTAAACGGAAGAACTGAAGTCGCTGAAGAAGATTTAAATGCAGCAATGGATTTAGTTTTCGAGCACAGAATAAAATCGCTCCACTACGAAATGACTCCAGAAGAAGTCAAAGCTAAAATAGTAGAAGTGTATGGGAAAATACAAAAAGCCTACGAAGATCCAAAAATCTATCAACCAAATAAAGATACTGAAGGACCTTTAAAGCACGATGAAACTCCACAAAAAGAATTCAAGCGCCAATCAGTTGATCCAAAAAAAGTTGATGTTCCAGAAACTAAAGAACAAAAGCTACCCCCCCCTAAATATCCCGACAACAAGAAAAGAAGTCCCTCACCTGCTGGAGGTTGGAAAGTAAAAGATATACCAGATTACGACGACCGAGAATTCAATTTTTTTGAAAATGGAATTGAATCGCTGCCATTAATTTACCAAATGGAAACAAAAATGACTTCTGTATTAGATACGATAAGAAAAGATAGAAAAGTTTCCGATTATGGTGGTAGGGGAATCGGAAGGCGCATAAAAATCGCTTCTTCTCAAAAAGGTAGGTATGTTTCATACAGGAGGCCGCTTAATCGTCCTAAAACTATTGCTCTCGACGCGACAATACGGAGTTATTTAAAAAATACAATTTACAACCAGACGGATATATCATTTCCAATTAAATTTGATAAATACGATTTAATGGATAAAATTTACGAGTATCGAGCTCCCCTAGTACTTTTTTTCGTTCTCGATAGCTCAGCTTCAATGTATTACGTAATCAAACAAATGACTGATGTTATTCTTTCTCTCCAGCGAGAAGGCTACAGGAAAAAAGATAAGTTAAGTTTAATTATTTTTAGAGCTAAGGAGGCTGTAGTTCTTCAAAAGCCTACAGTTTACTTCAAATCTGCCGTTAACAAACTCAAAAAAGTTGAAGGAAAATCTTACACCCCTATGGCCGCAGCGTTAACAAAATGTATAAAATTAATAGACGCTGAGAAATTAAAAAATAGAAACATAATTCCGGTTGTTTTTGTCTGTAGCGACATGGGAGCAAACATATCTTATAAATATCCCGACTTAGTCGCTCAAATCCAATCAGACTACACTTTAATTGTTAACGAATTAAAAGTTTTGACAAAACAACTATCTAAAAAAGGAGCGCACATGGTGGTGTTGGAGCCTAAAAAATCATACGCAACGCGAGCTTTAGGTGTGAATACCTTTGCGGCCGACAACATAAAAAAAAACTTTAAAAAATACGGAAGCGCTGAAATATTCCAATTCGATCGAGTTAATCCTAAAAACTTGATTTTGGAACTAAAAAAAATACTTTAAGTTCAAATTTAACTTCTTATTATTTAAATAATGAGCAATAAAGAAGAATCTGTTTTAGTTGCTGGTTTCAACACTCGCCCTTTAGTTTATTCTTTAAACAGAGCAGGGTTTGAAGTGTATGCTGTTGATTTCTTTGGCGACTTAGACCTTTATTCCTATGTTAAAGATTGTTTAATACTTACCAAGAAGTTAAGCGTAAACTATGATTTAATTAAAAATAATTATAGTGAATACCTCCCCATCTTAATTCTAGAGCTCTTAGACAAATATCCTGAAATCAAATATCTGATTATTGGAAGTGGTTTAGACGATGCTATAGAAGAGAGAGCTCTCATTTTAAAAGAGATAAATCGAAAGAAATACAGAATTCTTAACCTTAATAACGAATTAGAAGCGATTAAAAAGAGCAGAGATATACTCTTCATTTTAAATTTTTTAATAAAAGGAGGTTTCGATGTTCCAAGAACAGTTCTCTTCGAAGAAGTTAGGTCTAAAGTTAACGAGTTAGAATACCCATTTATATTAAAGAAAGGGAGTGGTTCTGGTGGAACAAATGTATATAAAATACAAAATAAATCCGATCTCTCCTTTACCATCAACCTAATTAATAGAGAAACCTTCGATCCAAAAGATTGGCTAATGCAAGAATATATAGAAGGAAATCCGGTAAGTTGTACGACAATATCTAACGGAGTAGAAAGCGAAGTAATTTCGGTAAATAATCAGGTAGTGGGAGATAAATATCTGAATGCTCCAAAAGAATTTATGTATTGTGGGAATATAGTTCCTGCTAATTTATTTGAAGAAGAAAAGAAGTTGATAGTTGATATTTCGTTAAAGTTATCAACCGAGTTAGGTCTAAAGGGAATTAACGGGTTTGATTTCGTTTTGAGAAACCACTATCCATATTTAATGGAGATCAATCCCCGAATTCCGGGATCAATTAGTGCTTCTGAAGAGGCAATGAACATAAATCTATTAGATTTGCATATAAAGAGTTTTACAGACAAGGGGTGGGAATTCGTCAAAAAGACGCTGAAGGATGCAAAATTCGAAAATTTTTCGACCAAGATTATTTTCTTTGCACCTAAAGAAATCGATAAAATGTTACTAAATAAAATTAACGACCTGGAATATGTTCACGATAAGTCGGAACCAGTCAAGAACATTTACAAAAACGAGCCAGTTTGTACTATTTTATTTAAGGCTAAATCTTTTTCTGATTCTTATTTGGGTAGTTTAAAAGTAGTAGATAAGATAAAAAAGATAATTAAATAGCCTAAGAATTATTGTTTAATAATCGATTTGATTTTAGCTATATGACTTCTTAGGATTTTCTCATCTCCTTCGGACACAGCGATTGCGAGAATCCTGCTTTCGTCTAATTCGTGGATAATAATCGAGCCGTGATCTCCACCAATTATTGAGAATTCTAGACTTCCCTCTAATAAGATTCCCGCTAAATTATAAATTGCGGAAGTCATTGCGGATATGATCGGTTCAGGCATCGTAGACTGAACTTTAATAGGTAATCCATCTTTGGTGATGATGGCGATAACTAACGCGTTTGGAATTGCTCTTTTGAGAGCCACAAAAATCTCTTCCTTGATGAGATCGCTAGTTTCTATAATTGCTGACATTTTTATGGCGAGTTTTCTTAGAGAACGTATGTAAAAATCTAACCCTTCAAGTTCTGCTAATTCCCTATCTAAATAGGCGATTAAGGCCATATAATCTGTTAAAATTGACAAAATTATCCTTTTTTGGCCGGTAATTAAGGTGTACGAGCTTTTTTGATTTAAAGAGTCACTTAACATTTTAGACGAAAGGAATACCATGCTACTACTCGCAGCAGCGAGTTCAGTTTTTGTCATCTTGATATCTTCCTTTAACTCGCTTACAATATGTGTTCCTCCGTGTGTTGAGATAGAAATACCGAGGATGCTTTTCTGGTCTTTAATTTCGTTACTTAATAATTCTGTTAACTCAAGATTTAAATGTTTCATGTGGTCTTCTTTAGACATGAGAATATAATAAAACTAATCAAATTTAAAGCTATACTTAAAATGGTCAAAGAAGAGTACAAAAATAAATCACTATCTGCAATTTATTTTTTTCCATTTTTATTGGCAATAGCATCTTTTTTTAACTAAAAATTATAAAGAAATTCTTTTATTATTATTCATAAACTATATCAGAATAACTAGACATCTGAGAGAAGTTAAGATGGGAGAAGACGATAGGGACAGAATCATTCGCGAATTAAAGGATGAATTAAATAAAGTTATTAAAAAATTTGAAAATTACGACCTTATAATAAAGAGCAAAGAGGATTTAACAAATAATTTAACCACATCTCTAAACCTGAAAGATGATCAAATAAAAACAATGATAGACTCAATGAACTTAAAAGAGCAACAAATTGATACGCTAAACAAATCTTTAGAAATCAAAAACCAGAAAATAAAAACTTTAGAGACATCCATCAGTTTAAAGGAAGAAGAATTGAAAGAGTTGAGTTCTTCTACTGTTAAAAAAAACCTCATTGAAGAGAAGGATGAAGAAATAGAAGATTATCAAAAGAAACTAACCATTTTAACTGGGGAATTAGAAAAAGCAGATGAGGATTTAGAAGCGTTAGAAGCAGAAAATGAAAAACTACGGAATAACCTTTCATCTGAATCTGATGCGAAAATTATCGATTCCACCTTCAGAGAGATTCCTAAGGCGGATATATTGGGAAAAATAAGAGAAATCCTTGGGAATGCCGTTCATAACGTTACAATTGCAGTTCTTGACATTAATGACCTACAAGATTTACACCTGTATGAGGTACGTTCTTCCGTCAATGTGAAAATTATGTGTAACATCGATCCAAGTCTCGAGGAGGATGCTGAACTTTTAGAGGAATTGGAAAGTTTGGATAATATTTCTATTCGATTGTATGAAGATCGTGATAGATACTTAATTGATCGGGACGGTGAGGAATTATTGTTTTCAATTGTAGGAGAGGGAGATGACAACAATTTGGTGCTCTATACAAAAGATGTAAAACACCAGCGATTGCTACGAAGTTTGGTTATGGAAGGCTGGTTGCGTGCTCGGAAGCTAGATTGAAGGCGTTAAACTAATTTATAAATTAGAAATCTATGTACGATCTTTTTCTTTTTTCATAATGGGCGAGTTGATTATACCCAATAGTTTTCAATAACTTCGTTATTTCCTTAAATTTATACGCGACTTCTTTAGGATGGTGAGCGTCTGAACCTAAAAGAATGGGAATGTCAAGTTCATACATTTTTCTAATAATCTCTTCGCTAGGGTATTGTTCTTTCGCTTTCTTCCTCAAACCGCTCGTATTAATTTCGATCATAAGATCATTTTTTTTCACTAATTCAAGAGTTTCGATGACTTTTTCCATAACGGTATCATGATCTTCAACTCTCTTATCAAATTTTTTTGGTAAATCGAAGTGGGTAACGATATCTAATTCAAATGTAGGTGATTTAATCATATCTTGTAAGGAATTGTAGAATTCTATATAGATTTCATCGTTAACGGAATATTCCCTGTATTTATTTAGGAAACGCCCATCATCGAAAGCAAATGTGCCTGCTTTACCAAAAAGAACATGAACAGACCCTAAAATATAGTCTAGTTTATCTATATACTTTTTTAGATATTTATTGAGCATGTAGTCTTGGTGCTTGAAATAGTCAATCTCGAAAGCGAACCTAACGTGTATTTGATCACTGTATTTCTCTCTTAGTTCTTCTAGTTGGAACATGTATTTATCAAGATCATATAAAGGCATTGCATACTCTTCATATGGAATTTGATCAAGAGTGGGAAGTTCTGAAACTAGATACTCGTACGGGAAGTGATCGCTAATTCCAATTACATTTAAATTTAGTTTAACAGCCTCTTTTATATAATCTTCTATAGTACCAATCGCATGTTTGCATAATGAGTTGTGAGTATGCCAATCTTCATATCGCATTTTGATTAAATCATAGATTAACTAAAATCATTCTAATATTTGGTACTATTAATTAAAACAGATAAAATTTTTTTTTCAAATTCTTAACTTAATAATCTTAAATTAAATTTTTAATAAGGCATAATTTTTTAAAACGATAAAGTAATAGTAATCTTACTACAGACATTTTTTAGTTTGGGTGAGAATAATTTGAGTTCAATTAAAAAATCTAATTTAAATATTAATGAGTTAATATCAGAAGACGAAAAATTTACATTTTTAGTAGGAGCGGGAGCTTCGGTGGAGTCTCCTTCGCAATTACCCGCAGCGAATGAAACGATTGAAGCGCTCATTAAATTTTCATGTTCTAAGTCAGAAATAGACAAAATCTCGAAAATAGAAAATTTACCATTTGAAATTCTAACGGGTATTATTCTTGAATCCTTAGATGATGTGAAATTTCTAGATTTTTATCAGGAAAGTGACAAACCCAACCTTGAGCATTTAGTTTTAGCTGAGATGATAAAAAAAGGGCATTTTATAATAACTACCAACTTCGATTTTCTTCTGGAATATGCTCTCTTACAATCTGATATCCCTAAAAAGAAAATTGTCCCCGTTATTACAGAGAAAGATTACGAACGATTCAGCGATCCAGAAAAACTTTATCGGAGTGGGAGATTTCCTGTATATAAAATTCATGGTTCTTCTAAAAACATAATCACGGGAGAAGACACAAGAAAATCGTTTATAAATACTTTAAAATTAATCGGATTAAACCAGACCAAGAATAATATCATCCAGTTAGAACCTTATAAAGCTCAATTTTTAGAAAAAACCTCATCAGAACGCACACTTATAATTATGGGATATTCAGGTAAGAACGATTACGATCTTATTTCGACTCTTAAAATCATGGACGATTTGAAAACTCTAATTTGGATAAACCACATTTCAGATAGTAAAACTAAAGAAGATCTTTTTGTTGTTGGAAAGCCAAAAAGTAGCGAAATAACCGGTATGGATGATTTAGATCAACAACTTTCAGAAATTAAGAGATTAAACGATTCTGTTAACGTTTATCGCCTAAATATCAATACTCCAAAATTTCTTGGGAAACTCTTAAAGATTAAAGAAAAGCTAAGCAAAGATAAATTCAATATTAATTTGATGGAATGGCTTAAATCTAACGTTAATGAACCAAGCGAATTGACTAAGTTATATATTTCAAATAAGATTTATTTCGAAACTAAAAACTACACTGATTCATTAAGATGTTTAGAAAGAATTTTTCGATTAAGCGAAGACTCAGGAGATAATCCGTGGAAAGCAATTTCCCTAATGGAGATGGGTATTATCAACTATGCTCAAATGAACTATAAGGAAGCAGTAGAATGGTTGCGGAAATCTTTACAAGTTCAACTCAAAATAAAGATCTTTCCTCAAAAAGTCTCCATTTTTAAGTATTTGGGTCTTTCCTATCAAGCTCAGAAAAATTATACTGAAGCAATTAGAAATTTTGAATATGCTCTAAAAGAGAATGAAAAAATCAAAGATTTTAACGAAAAATCGAAAATCTTAAAATATCTAGGTATAACATACCAAAACCAGGAGAATTACGATGAAGCTTTGAAATACTTTGAATCGTCTATTAAAATTAATGAGAGATATGCAAATCTTGCTGAAAAAGCATCTAATTATAAACTCAAAGGAAAGGTTTATTATTCAAAAAAGAATTACGAAGCAGCTTTAAAAGAGTTTAATCAAGCCTTAGAAATCAGCGAGAAATTAGAGAATTTTGAAGATAAAGCAGAAATTCTAAATTTCATTGGCCAAATATCTCACGAGATGGGGGATTCGCTCACTGGTCTTGAAAAATGTAATGAAGCGTTACGAATCTATGATCTACTGCAAAATATGGAAGGAAAACTAGAGGCTCTAAATTCTATTGGTAAAATTTATAGTGATCAATGGAACTATCCTAAAGCGTTCGATTACTTTGAAGAGGGTTTTCAAATTGCGGAAAAAATGGGAGATAATTTACTACAAGCTAAGTTTTCAAACCAACTAGGCTTAATTTTTCAAAAACAAGATAAACATTTTGAAGCCCTAAAATGGTACGAAGATTCTTTAAAATTTTTTGACCAAGCTGGAGAAGTAAAGGGTAAGGTTGATGTCTTAAGAAGTATGGGATTAATATACAAGGAACAGAAATCTTATCCGAAAGCTCTAAAACGATTTGAAAGCGCATTCGAAATATTAGAACAGTATGAAGATTTAAACAATCAAGCAGCTATTCTTACTACTATTGGACAAATCTATCTCGATCAAAGAAATTTCGTAGCTTCGTTAAATAACTTTGAAGAAGCTTTTCGAATTTATGGAGAAACGGAAAATCTTAAGGGAAATGCTGAAACTTTGAAAAATTTAGGAAACTACTATGCAGAACAAGCTAATTTCAAAGATGCTTTAAGTAGATATAAAGATGCTCTTGATATTATTAAAAAAATTGGAAAAGACGATAAAAAAGCTGAGCTCCTAAATATGATTGGGGTTATTTTCCAAGATCAAGGAGATTATCCACAAGCTCTGCAAAAATTCGAAGAAGCGTATGAACTTTTCAGTAAGGATAATAACATGGAAGGCAAAATTGAGAGCCTTCACTTAATCGGTAAAAATTATCATTATACCGGAAAAGATGAGATAGCATTAGAAAAATTTGATGATGCGATCAAGATTGCTGAACAGATTGGAAACTTACATAAAAAATCCGTTTGTCTAAATATTTCGGGTAAGATCTATCGAGATCAATGGGATTTCGTAGAAGCTTTAAAACGTTACGAAGAAGCTTTACTTATTGCAGATCAATTAGGCCATTTAGAAGAACAAGTTGAAATCCTTAACATAATTGGTGAAATTTATCAAGCTCAAAAACATTATCCCGAAGCCGTGAGGAGATATAATGAAGCTATCTATGTTTCAGAAAGCTTAGGAAATCTTGAGATCAAAGCGGATATTTTTACGAGTATAGGGGATATTTATTTCGACGAAGATAATTATCTTGAAGCGCTAAAATTATACGAAGAAGCTTTAAACATTGATGATCAACTCGGAAACATGAAAGGCAAAGCCCATAGACTTCTTTGCATCGGTAATATATTTCTTGTCCGTAAAAAATTCCCTGAAGTATTAAATAGATATAAAGAAGCGCTAGAGATTGAAGAAAAACTAGGCAACCTTACAAACCAAGCAACAATTATACGCAAAATTGGAGATATTTTTAAGGATCAAGAACATTATCAAGAAGCTTTGAAATGGTATGAGGAAGCATATAAACTTTTCGACGAAATCGAAAATCTTGACGGCAATGCAGATTGTTTTGAAAGCATAGGGTTAATTTATCAAGAATTAGACAATTATCCTGAAGCTCTCAAGTGGAACAATGAAGCGTATAAAATTTCAGAACAAATTTATGATGAGGAAAGAAAAGCGCGAATCCTTTGTAGAATTGGTGTCCTCTTTCACAAGCAAGGTGTGTACAAAGATGCATTTAAGCGATATAACTTGGCACTTGAGATCTTTGATCAAATTGGTGACTTAATTGGCAAATCATATTGTTTGAATAGAGTTGGTTTAGTATATCAAGATCGCGGTGATTACAATCAAGCACTTAAGTGGTACGATCGTGGAACAAAGCTCTTCAAAGTATTAGGGCCCTCAAATGAGAGGTCTGAAAATTTATATAATACTGCTATGATCTATAGGGACCAGGGGTTATATCTTGATGCATTGAAGACATTCGAAGAATCTTTAAATTTAGATGAGGAATTAAAAAATTTTTCCCGAAAAGCAGAAAGCCTTAATAATATAGGTTTAATATATTTGGACGAGGGTAATTATACCGTTGCGTTAAAACGCTTCGAAGAAGCTGCACAAATAGCAGAGCGGGAAGAAGACCGGAAAAACAACGCTAAATATTTGAATAATGAAGGATTAGCTTATCTAAACGAGGGAAAATATACCGAGGCGTGGAAAAAATGCAATCAAGCCCTTAAAATATACGAAGAACTTGAAGATAGTGAAGGAATGGCTGAAAGTCAATATAGATTAGGATTAACTTACCTAGAACAGAAATCTTATGCTGAAGCTTTAAAAAATCATCAAGACGCGCTTAATACACTTGTTCAAGCTGGTGCGGAGAAGTTACCCGTTGCAAAAGTGATTAAAAGCAATATAAAGCTAATTAAAAGCAAAACTAAATAAAAATTTACTCCCTATTTTTATATTTATTTCATTCTTATCTCTGAATAGTTATTTCTAGTTTATTTTGTGTTTTTTTTTAATTCTAAAGATTTTTAATAAGGATAATTATAATTTTAACCCTACTTCTTTTTAAGGGAGATTCGCATCCTTGTGGCTCTGAATAAAACGAGCCACTTCACTCGCTGGTTTTATGATACCAAAATGCCCTTCGCAAAGAATATCCGCTTTCAAATCAAGAAGTTTTTGCATGGAAATTTGATAATCATCGAGATTTGATCCAAACGACTTATAAAAAGGTCCGTGAATATCTTGACCGAAAAGAACTTTAGTATTCTCAACTTTTACTAAAATGGAAATAGATCCTGGAGTGTGCCCTGGAGTGTGAATACATTGGAATTCGTACAATCCCAATCGAACTTTTTCTAAATCTCCCTTCAATCTCCTTTCTAATCCAACTGGTTTATAATCAATCCCATACCAAGAAGCAGCGGTCATACTATCGTACCCTTTTTCTTCTATTGCGTTAGCGTCCAAATCATGTGCATAAAATTTAACTTGTTTATTGAAGTTTTTCAAGTCAGAACAAGCTCCTGTATGATCTATGTGAAAATGAGTTAAAAAACAGTGCTTAATATTTCTTGGATTTAATCCTAACTTACTAATTCTTTTTATAATTTCGATGTCCATTCCACAATCGATTAGGATAAGTCCTTCGTTGCTATTAGTGTCTACTAAATAAACGGAGCAGCCTGAATCGCCAACGTGATAAACATTTTTAATAATTTCTTTCATGATCACTACTTTTTTTGAACATCTTCTAAGTGTAAAAATAAATAAAATTTTGAAAAAACCCGTTTTTAATTAATTCTGCTTTCTGTAAAATCTTGTATATAGGAATATCGTGACGATTACAGCCGCTCCTGTCGAAAAGAGAACATCAGAAGCGTAATGAGCTCCAACTGCAATACGAGAAAGTCCTACAAACATACCCCAACCAATGACTAAGATAAGTGTCAGTATTCTTAATGGATCAGTATTTTTACGATCCTTCACCGCGATTAACATAGGTAAAAACATCCAACCCATTGCTGCATGCCCCGAAGGAAACGAGTTCCCTCCCACAGTTAAACCAGGCGGTAAAAACCATTGAGTAAATTCTGTATAACCCGGTGGGCTTAAATCTCTAAACCTAATTCTTCCACATAGTATCTTCGTAATTTGAACAAATAAGAGGGGGTTAATGACTGCTAAAAGTGCTATAATACCAGAAATTCTTCTATAGTTCTTCCAATCTTTTTTCCAGGTTATTATTACATATACTGCTAGTGATACAATTAAGCTCCATCCTATGTTAATAAATCTTTCGTCATCTATTAATAATGTGAACAATATACCAACAACTATTCCCACATAAGCTGGGATCTTTTGTAAATTCAAATTAGTAAAAAGACTCCCAAGTAGCGTAGCTAAAGCTAACGCTATAAGAGCATACCCCGGCGTTTCTCCGTAATCGGCTCCAAAATTTCCCCAAATGGACGCTTCATCCACTACTAAGATCGAAATTGCTAAATCAGTAAAACCAAAAATCACAGCGAGAACAATCCAGACGATTAAGAAAATTACGGTTAATTTCTTAATTTCCGACCAATTTTTTATGCTTGACATCGTATGCCAACTTTAATCAATATGACTATAATTTGATAGTTAGAATTTACTTATTTTTTTTTCATTTTATAATCTCGTTTTTTTGAAAATAATTTGATTATTACTACTGTATTTAATTTATTGAAAAAGAAAATAATAATTATTATAGAAATTTAACATAGATATCACTTAATAGATATAAAATGAATTGATTGCCATGGAAGAGAACAAGAACGACGAATCATTTTCTTTTAAATTTAAAAAATATATCAAAAATCTGTTTAATTTTTCTCAGTATAGCATAAAGACTATGCTATATATTGTATTGTTTGTCGCACTTGTAGTGCTTTCCCTCATCATATTATATTACAATTATTTTATAGATACGACGTTCGTTTATACAATTGTTGCAGAATGGTTTGTTAATCCAATTTACGCTTTAGAATTTTTAGGAATATTCCTTTTTATTGGTATTATGGCGATACAAGGATTAATAGTTCCAATCCCGTCCGAAGTAGTTCTCTTAGCTACTGGGATGATCTGGGGCTGGTTTTTCGGAGGAATCATGGGAATTATTGGTTCAATGGCTGCGAGTTTATTGTGCTTCTATATAAGTAGGAGAGGAGGAAGACCTTTAGCAAAAAAATTTGTTGGAGAGAGTGGACTTGCTATGGCAGACAAATTGATTAATAAATATGGAACTAAAGCAATAGTTGTATCCAGATTTATTCCTTTCATATCATTTGATGTAATTTCATACGCATCTGGTTTGGTCGATATAGATATTAAGAAATATTCAATTGGTACATTAATAGGCTCAATTTTTCGAGCTTTCTTTTACTCCGTATGGGGTGCTTTACTAGGATTCACGCCCCCTATTGATACTACAGATGTTGAGTTAATTAGAGCTCAATCAGAAGTGTTTAATATAATCTTATTAGTGGTATTGGCAATTCTTGTTCTAATGTTTGTACTTTACTACTTCATAAGCAAGCATTACGCAAAAAAAATCGATAAAACTGAAAAAACTTAAGATAATTTAATTGTATTTTTTTTTAATATAAATTTAAACATAAACGGATACTTTAATATGAATAAAGAAAAGCATCGTAAAGCGGCGATTAAAAATCTGAGTAATTTAGGGATTTTTATCCATATTGTTACACTTTCTATCGCAATTTTCTACTTTTTTTTCCCAGCGAATTTATTTTTATACGATATCTTAGGTTTTACTTTAATCTCCTCTTGGCTTTTAAGTGGAATTCTTATTTACACCTTAGATATCTCTCTAAATAAAAGTGTTCAGATTGGAAAACATCTTAACAAAATATCTTATTATTACCTAGCTTTATTTATCGCAAGTATAATTCTTATGGTCTTTGGCGTAATTTTCTCAACCTACATGATTAGTGGTATTCCCTTAATGCTTGGAAATATAATGATAATTTTGGGGTTCCTAATTACTACAATTTATGGATTAAATTTCTGCATTATGACATATACTAACGTTAATACTAGAGGTGCATGGAAGCATGAATAAATCGAAAAAGGTGAAATATTTAAAGCATTTTTTAAGAATCTTATGCTATATCACTTTGTTTGTGGGCATAATTTTTACAATATTTTTGCTATTTCCAATAAGAAGCAGCCTAACATTTATAATCTCCTATTTTTTATCCCAAATCACAGGCTTTCTAATGTTTCTGTATTTACCAACAACCCTACTTCTCTTAAAATTAACTCAGAAAAAGCGTTTTAAAAATTGGAATAGACTATCAATTTTGGTCATCGGACTTTCGATAACAATTTTAAACGCCTTGCCTTTTATGTCGGTTCCAGTTTCAATTCAAACTGCAGAGAATGAGTTTGCTATGACATACGGATCAGATTGGGAGTCTCAAATTCCTCAATCCGCTGATAATTATTTTTTACCAACCCAATTTAACCTATATAATTATTACTTGGGATTCCCACACAAGGACTGTAATTTTGAAACCGATATTTTATATTACGACGATGATGGGATAAAGCTTTATTTTGATGTGTTTTATCCAAAAGGCAATGTTGCAGATTTACCCGGAAATGGTAGTATAATAATAAAGATCCACGGAGGAGGTTGGCAATATGGTGATAAAAGTTTAGGAAATGCTCTCGTGTTAAGCAAATATCTTGCCTCTCAAGGATATATTGTTTTTGATATCCAATATGGATTGTTTGATTCTGGTTATGCTTCTTATATCCCAACACCAGATTATGTATTAGGTAATTTTACTTTACACGATATGGTATATCAAATAGGAAATTTTACCAAGCTCCTTGAAATAACATATGCTAGCACATACGACGCTAATCTAAATTCTGCGTTTATAATGGGTGGTTCAGCAGGTGGGCAATTAACAGGAGTAATTGGTTTAGGATATAACGATCCATATTTTGCAGGTAATTTCAGCAACGCACTAAAAATAAAAGGAATAGTTCCAATGTATCCCCCTGATTTTGCTCCTTCTTATCTACTGCCAGGTGATGAATTATCAAACCCCTTGGCATTCGAAAAATTTACTCCGAGCAATCTGGCAGATGCAAGCGACCCTCCAGCTATAATATATCAAGGTCTCAGAGATGATTTAGTTTCCTTAGATAATCC
Source organism: Promethearchaeota archaeon (assembly GCA_013375475.1). Classification (GTDB taxonomy): domain Archaea; phylum Asgardarchaeota; class Lokiarchaeia; order Sigyniarchaeales; family SOKP01; genus SOKP01. The sequence continues at coordinate 5,291 of JABXKD010000045.1, read as the reverse complement.
ATTAAGAATTAAAAATTCCTTAAACAACGAAGGTGTGGATTGTCTATTATTAACATTTCCTTTCGCAGGGCATGCTAGCGATTTCATTGTAGGAAACAGTTTTTCACAAGTCTGGGTATATTATTTAGAGAGATTTTTCTATCTCGAACAATAATTATATTCCTATTTTTTCTTTTAATCGATTTCCACTTTTTATATATATGATTGTGATATTATTCATTTTTTTAATTTCTGTTATTTGATTTTTAGGTATGAATAATAATGATAATTCAATAAAGGGAAAGGAACTGCTCAAAGAGGACCAAACATCCTTATCAAAATTATACAAAGATCTCAATAGAGCGATAAATTCTAATAATATTCAATCGATCTGGGAACTTTCTAAAACCATAACAAGATATCACTTTAGGGACAGCGAAATTTAATAAAATTCTTTGGCTGTATTAATATCCTAATAATTTTCTTTAGTTTCTTATAATCCTTTATGCTTTAAATTGGGATATCTTTAAGAATTGTAGCAGAATGTCTTTTTAAAGTCTACTACATGTTCACATACATAATTATTTAAAGCAAAAACCTACTAGAGTTATAGTAGGATATTTTCAATATTAAAAAAGGGGTTTTTAATATATGATTTTGCATGCCACGGATTATGAAAATACGTTAAAGGACGGTTTAATACAAAAATTGAACTGGTTAGAAGAAGAGTTCAGTTTTCTATTTAACTCTAAGAAGACTAAATATTCTCAAAAAGATAGAGATCTCGCAAATCAGATTATTAATAGTATTACTGAGTGTATTAATTGTTCTGAGGACATCAGAATGAATCAGTTATTAATCGATACCTTAAAATCAATTAAAAATATTTATCCTGAATTATTTTAATTTTTTAAAACTTTTTTTGGCAATAGAATTTATTATTGAATTCCCTTATCTTATTATATATTTAACAAATTTCTGAATGATAAAATCAATTATATTACTATTATTGCGTAAGGACACATTATAATGGAACGATTAATTATTGTTCATTGGAATAAGAGTACTGGGCCAATACCAATAATTCAGTATCCTCCTGAAGGGATATATCCTTCAAAAGATGTATTTCTAAAAATATGGGCTCAACACGAATTGAATAAAGAAAACTCATTAATAGAACTTAACGCAATTATAGGAAAAAACGAAAAAAACATTGTATCTGTTATCCAAGAATATGAAAGTGAAATTTATTTTTTAGTGTTAATAATCGGTTCTAAAAGCAAAGTGAGCGAGATTATTTCTTCAGATACATTAGCAGTTATTACGAAAAACCTATTGGAGCTTATTAACACCAATAAAATAACTAGAGCTATATCTGAAGCGTTTAATACGATAAAAAACTATACCAAATTAGAAGGAGAAGATTTAATCGCTTTTTTTCAAAAAAAGATAAAAGTTACAATACTACAGATTCTTCGGAATGGAGTAATTTCGAAAAACGAATTAAGTAATATATTACGACAAGAATACGGCTTCTCTACCATTAATATAGATTTACTGCTCATATCGTTTCTTCGAGAAAAGTTAATTCTAAAAAAAAATCTTCCAGGAAGTAAAGAGTGCTATTTCTTAATTAAAGATTTAGCTTACATGCGTCTACCTCCTAAACATCTACCTAATGAAGAAATAGATGAAGAGACAGCCGAATATTTTAAAGAAGAAATTGTTAATTTTTACTATACCTACAACTGCAGCCAAGAAATCGACAGCAAGGTAATTGTTAATTTCTTAATCGACAATGGCGTGTATAATTTACTTAGAACTCTAAGAAAGAATCATTTAACTGTAAACGAGTGTCTTAACTGTCTGAATAATAGAGAGGAATTATTTGAAGAATTATTGGAAAAAAAAATATTATTCGAAGCAAAGGGAAACGTATATCTCTTTACTGATATTCGGTTTATTAAATATACACCATACTACATAATCAAAATATTACCATCTCGTTATAAGAACCAAGAAATATCTTTAGATCAATATTTATGTCATTTAGAGCTATTGATTAGCCAACTTAAGGATAAATCGTCAATCTTAGATTATACCGTTATTTAAATTTTTAAGTCGTTTTGATTTATTATTAATCTCAATAATAAATAAGGTAATAAATTGTAAAAAGCGTGTTAAATGTTTACAATGGAATCATCGAGTATTTCTTCCTCTGATGGTGCCTTACCGTCTCCATATATGTGATAGAGTACCGTTCTCCGAGCACACTCATGAAAACTACGGTAAATCTCCTTTTGCTTCTCATAAAGCGCACAAGAAGAGTAAATTAGAGGATTCCAAATGTATAATTTATTATCTGGTTCGAACCATAATTTTTCGTTTTTCAATACCAGTTTAAAATCCTCTACTTCTATGACATCATCAAGATCCTGTTTATTCAACATAACAATCACAGGAATTTCGTTGATTAATCGATTTCTTGCCATGTTCTTTAATTCCAACAAGGATTCAACATTATCTTCTAAAAATTTCGTTTGAGAATCTATTACTAAAATAACCGCATCAGTTTGATCTTCAGTCTTAGCAAAAATCTTTCTTCTTAAAGGAGAGAATCCTTTTTGACCCGCAACAGTATAAACTCTATAAAAAACCTTCTTTTGCTTGGTAGACTGAAAAAGACCACGATCAAAATATAAGGTGGCACCACTATCCTTTTCAATTATTTGGAGTTCACCAATCGGAATTATGTCTTTTTTACTTTCCTTGGTTATTTTATATAAAGTTTTTAGAATGGTAGTTTTTCCGGAGCCACCCATACCCCAATACACTATCTTCAGATAAACTTTTCCATCTTTATATAATACCATTTAATTTACTCCAAAAAAATATTCTATACTGTTGATTTTTGCTTATTCGTGCTTTCTTATAATATTTACTAATGTACTTCATAAATTAAATGTATTTATGTCGGTCCTATTTATTTATATAATCAATAAATCTTATAATCACTAATAATTATATTCAATTAATCTCTCATAGAAACTGAAATATTCCAATTAAAAATAGATTTTATTTAAAAAATGGACGATTACACCGAACAGGATTGGAATTGGGAATTTTACGAGGAACTCGTAGAAGATGTAGATGAAAATAAAAATATCATTAAGTGTATTGCGTGTGGAAAGTGCGTGGGCGATTGCCCTGCTTCAAAAGTATCTAGCTTTAATAGTAGAAAAATTATACAAAAGGTTCTTCGTGGAGATAAAAGCGTTTTAAAAGATTCTGATATCTGGCATTGCTATTTATGCGAGCGGTGTAAGCGAGTTTGTCCTAAAGAGAACATCAATATACCCATGCTTATTATTAACCTAAGAAACGAGTCGTTTAAGAGAGGCTACGGTCCTCGTTATAACGACTTAAGAAAATATGTCGAGATGTCAGAGAGATTCCTAACGCGGGGAATAGTGTTAGAAGAACCGTTAGAAGAAAATTTGCCACAGGAGCGAATCGACGAATTAAATGCGATATGCAACTTCGCACGTATCAACTACGTATTTAAAGCAAGTGACCAGAAGAAAAAACCAAAAAGAAAAAAAACTTGAAAGAAACAAACACATTATTTTAGAATAGAATGAATTTTAATAGCTTAGCGTTAGATTTACTTGAAATTGAAAAGGAGTACCCTGAAAACCCTTTAAATTACTTCAGAGAAAAAAAATTATGTCTGTTTAAAGCATGTTTGGAAAAATATTTTCCAGGCGTAAGATGGGGCTTCCAAGATCTCTTAGAAGAACTAGAACTAGAATCAATTACGTGTCAAAATCAATCCTGCTGCAGCGGAACTTTTTTTCAGAGAAATCTCATCACCCGCGCACAATTTTCCGCGATAAATGAAAGAAATCTTAGTGAAATGAATCATCAGGCAGATATCGCATTTTTTAGTTGTAATGGATGCTACAATTCCCTTCTTAGAGGGCGCGATTTTCTTAAAAATCCTGAAATAAGAGCTAAAACTCAAAAAATTTTAAATTCAGTCAGCAAGAAATCCGATGGTGAAAGATACCCCGGAATATACAAAATTTTAGAAAATCCTAAGCTAAAACTGGTTCACGAATTGGACTTCTTACATCTTATACGGAACGATGTTCTAAACACCTTAAAGTTCGACTTAAAGGGCCTTAAAGTTGCTGTTCATTACGGTTGTCATTACCTAAATCTTTCCAGGGATAAAAAAACACTAGATAGCTATTTGGGAAGTAAAAATAAACTTGAAGACCTTATCGAACTTTTTGGAGGAATTCCTGTTGACTACCAAGAAAGAGAGAGCTGTTGCGGATGGGGCGCTAGCCAACTATTAATAAATCCGCGAGAAGCTCTTAAAATTACTTATAACAAATTGAAAAGCGCTGAAAATGTTGGCGCGGACTTTCTTTTGATGCCTTGCCCAACTTGTCTCTATACTCTAAGTAAACCAGAGTACAGAGATAATATAGAGAAGTGGTTCGGCGAAAAGCTAGAAATTCCAACGATTCATCTTAACGAATTAATCGCTATTCTACGAGGTTGCGAAGAAGAACGCTGTATTTCTTTAACGAGAAAAACTCCTCGTCTTGAGGAAATTTTTGAAATTATTACTCAACTGTAGTCATAGAGAAAAAATCCACGTAATAATACTCACATTTCTTCAATTGCATACCGCGGACACGAATTTACACATAACAAGCATCCAATACATTTCTCATAGGCGAATTCTAACTTGAAATCGTCGTTGAAGTACAACGCTTCGGTAGGGCATAATGAAATGCAAGCTCCGCAATCTATACAGCTATCTAATACTATCACGCGTCCTTTCTTGTTCACTATTACGTCATTTTTTTTCAAAGATTCCGTGATAGTTTTAATTTTGTCCTCAGGAACATCTAATAGTAAGTTAACTCCACTTGAATCGGTTGAAAACTTTAAAATGTTGAAGGTAATATCGTATTTTAAAATTTCATTGATAATCTTAGAGTAGTTATTAATATCTCTAATAATCCCAAATGGTAGAGTACAGTTTATTATAGTCATTTCACATCAACTCCTCTGATGTAATTATTCCTAGCACTTTTTTCTGATCGTCTACTACAGGCAAGGCGGATATTTCGTTAGTTTTCATTTTTCTTGCTGCAACATCAATCGGATCGTTATCAGAAGCAGTAATGACGCGTGTTGTAATAATTTCATCTAATCTATGCTTATCGTCGGCTATTGCTTTTGTAATATCAAAACTTGTAACAATTCCCCTTAGCTTGTTTTCTCGGTCAATA